>JAOUKM010000002.1 GCA_029882535.1 Candidatus Bathyarchaeota archaeon | reverse complement strand
ATAATGGACGAGAGGAGGAAATAGCTAAACTTTTAAGAATTTCTTTAGAGACCGTGTTGGACCGTGTGCGTGCACTTCTACGAAGAGATAAAATAGGCAGAACAGGCGTGTTTATCGAAAAAGAATTGGCGCCAGACGAAACCTTCGAGATGGCTTTGAAAAGGCTTGTCGAAACCAGACCTGAAGTGAGACGGCGCCTGAAATTTTGCGAAAAATAAAGCGTTTTCACTTTAGTTAACGGGAAAACGTAAGAGTGCTGCAACTCCTCCTAGCGCAAGCAGTTTCTGGCCAGCTTCGTGTTCAACGCTTACTACAATGATTTTTCCGCCTTTTTCTTCAACTTTCTTCATCAACTTCTCTAAAACCAACCGTTTTTCATCTGAGGCGTCTCTTATGGTGAAGTCTGCCATTAGAAGGGTTTCAACAGCGCCAAACATGTCTGCTTTATCCACTTGCTCCAAGCCATAGGTAACGTTACTTTTCTCTTTCCCAAGTCTTGCAAGCACTTCTTCAACAATTTTAGCTTCTTCTGCAATGCGCATGTGCTTTAATGTCGTGTCCAAGACACCGGAGCGCAAAGCCTCTTTAATCCCTGTTACTCCGCTACTGTTTACACCTTTGACATCCACTACTGCTTGAGCAATGTCTGAAGCCTCGCTTTTCACATATTTAGCGAATTGGTTCTTTACGAAGCCTACTCCTATTATCACGATTGAACAACGACTTCTATGCCAAATCTCTCTCAAGGCGTTAAATGCCTTTCTAAAATACCTCTGCAAGGCTTTTGCTCTCTTCTCCGCTTCCAACTTGCCTGGAAGTCTCGCTTTATCTTCAACTCGCACATCCAAACCATATTGTCGTATCATTGCAATGCAGTATTCCTCGCTATCAATGGAAACAACAATAATGGGCGGTGCTTCATAACGTGTAGCTCTTTTAAGTCGGTCAATTTGATGCTTTAACCATTTGTCCTTTACAATTGTTATTGGTCTATTCACCGCTATGTTTAGTGTGTGATGTGTTCCTCGTCCAACGATGTCATCGGGTGCTTCGTGTATTTTGCCATGAACTCGAAGCCTGTTTAAACTGCGGTCCCAAACAACGTCTTCAACTCTTATGCCGAGAAAAACCGAAACACGCTTGCCTTTTTGGGGTCTTGAATACTCTGCGTCAACCTTTATTTCTCGAGTTGTTCGCGCATAAACTAAGTCGCCTTTATAGATGATGTTGTATAAATGCCACAGGTCATCCAAAGTTTTAGGCATTACCTTAAAAATGCCTTTCTTGAAGTTCTTCCCCAAAATCTTCAAAATCACACACCCACAATGTCACTTAATAAAAACCATCTGGCTATTAAAACGTTAAAATCCACAACCAACCCTCATTTTAAGGAGCATTGACACTTCAAGACTACTTTCTAGCTTTAGACGCCAACAGCGAAATCAAAGGCAAAACCAAGGTCTTTTGGATTTTTGACGACTACCCCTGAATATCAGAGAAGGTGATGAGGTGCACGTTCAAGGGCTGTTTCACAACATCTGAAATACGTGCAGCCACCAAGTATTTGACCTTCTTCTGGTTGGCAACATCTACTAAACGTTGTGTTATGACACCGTCGAAAACCACAGTGTCTATGTCCTCTGTTTGCTGAAGCTTTTCCGCAAGCTCGCTCACTGGCAAGCTCTCCATTTTCTCCATCTTTTTGTTAAGCAATACAGCCTCGAGAGTGCCCTCTAACTCCTTCGCGACCGCAACAATTTGTTTTGGAACAAGTACTCTGCGTCTTTCCTTCCTTAGTTTAATTGGTTCCATCGGAACTTTTCGGTCAAGTGCTGTAATAATTTCCTTACAGTTTAGTTCCTCAACTTCCACTCCTCGTGGAGCCCTTGCAATATACTTAGCGTTTGTTACTTGCATCAATTCCTTGAGTATCAAATCTCCACCGCGATCACCGTCTAGAAAAGCCGTTGCCTCCTTTTCTTTGCATAGTTTGATTATTGCTTCAGGTATTTTCGCTCCTTCAAGTGCAATGACATTTAGTATTCCGCATCTCAAGAGATTCAGAACATCAGCTCTGCCTTCAACAACAATTATCTCTTTCACGTTTTCAATTCCCGGGCCAGCTGTAAGTTTTTCTTTGCCATATTCTTCAACTTTTGCTGTTCGCAGTGTTTCTGAGACTTCGCGAAAAACTTCCTCTGTACTTGGCATGGATTCAATTTTCCATTTGTGAAGAATCTCTTTTGCGCGGTCTACGATGAGTTTGCGTCTTGCATCACGTATGTCTTCAACCTTTTCCAGTGTGACTTTGGAGTTGCACGGTCCTACGCGGTTTATACTTTCTATACTGGCGGCGAGTATGGCTGTGGAAACGCGGTCGAGGCTTGTCGGTATGGTGATGGTTCCAGTTGTCTTGTCCTGTTTTGATTGTAAATTGATTTCGATTCTTCCAATTCTGCCAGATTTTTGCAGTTCCCGTAAATCTAATTCGGGCCCAAATAGGCCTTCTGTTTGGCCGAAAACCGCTCCGATAACGTCTGGTTTTTCTACAACTCCGTCGATTTCAAATTTTGCGCGGATTACATACTTTACTGTAACAGTTTGTGATGGTCCCATTAACGTCACCTCCGAGTGATATGTGTAAGGATTAGCATCACTTAATGTGAAACGTAAACCGAATATTCGCTACAGTGTTCTCTCTATTATAGTTTGCGAATTTCCACTCTTCTTCTTTAAAGTGTGTAGATAGGGCAGCAAGCTTTCTATGTCTTTGACATCGTGACTTACACGGTTGCGGAGTTCTTGCCAGAAGAACGTGTTTGGTTTCACTTTGGTTTGTTCAAGGTACTGTGTTAAACGTTTGGTCCATTCTTTGCCGCGTCTGTCAAAATCCATCAACAATACTACTTCTTCTACGTCTAGTTTTTCTATTTCTGTTACTAACGCAAGGAAGGATTTTCTTGTTTTTGCTGCAATTATGTCGCCGCACAACGCGAGTTTGCGAAGTACATCAACATCACTTTGGCCTTCCACAACTATAGGTATGCCCTTAGCTGATTGGAGGGCTAGTCTTTCCAGTAGTTTTTCGATTTTCTCTAGTTTTTCTTTTAGGTGGGTTGACAAAGTTGTTTTACCTTGTTACTTCGATTTTCTTCATCTTTTCTAGTTTTTCTGGATGTTTTTTGAAGTGGCTTCGAACTGGTTCTAATATTTGTATTAGGGCTTCTGCGACTGCGTTTTTTAGGTCTAGTGGGTGTATTTTTCCTTCTTTGTAGGCTTTTTCGAGTTCAGCGTAGTTAGTGAAGGTTTCGGTGCCTCCGTATTTAGGTGGACGTGTTATTGTTAGCTCTTTAGTGTTAGTGAAAACAGTTAGCTGTGATGCTTCTAGCACCGGGTTGCCACTTACTTGTTTAGGTGGGCAATATGCGTTCTTCAACTTGGTTTTGATGTCTTCTGGCGAGTCGTGTACGAAGATACATGAGCTTGGTATACTCTTGGACATTTTTGAGACTATTTGCAAGTTTATTGCAGCATTTTCGTCAAGCTGTCTATCGCTTTTGGCTGGTCCTTCTAGTCCCATGAGTAAGGGAGTGTGAATGCATGATGGTTTTTGCCAGTGTAATTTTTCTGCGATGTCACGAGAGAGCATGTGAGCTTTGCGTTGTTCCATACCAGCACACGCCACATCGAGTTCCATGTAGAATATGTCTGCCGCTTGCATGCATGGGTAGAACAGCCAGGCAGTCTCGATGTCCGAGAGGTTCATTTCTCTACCCATGATAGGTAAGGCTCTCCATATGCGTTGAACTGAAGCGTTTTTGCTTATCTTTACAACTTTTTCCCAGTATTCAATGTCTTTGGCAAGGTCTGTTGCCCACAAGTACTCAACGTTCTTTATGCCCAGTGCAATAAAGCATTCCTTGAAGTATTCACCGCACAAACGTATGTTTTCCATTTTGCCGTCGAGCTTGTTGTTGATCCACGAATGCCAGTCTGCGAGGAAAACGATGAAATGGAAGCCTGCTTCAACCATATCTTTGATTTTTGAGCCACAGACCAAACCTAAGCCTATGTGCATGAGACCGCTTAACTCGAAACCCCAGTAAGTGCGAGGTTGAGTTTTTGTTTCAAGTAAGGAGCGTAGCTCAGCAGGGATTATGACTTCCACAGTATTGCGCATAACAAGATCAAGTCTTTTTTCGATGTCCAACAGTGTAGCCCTCTAATTATTCTTCTTAACATTCGATGATTAGAGACTTAAAAGTTCTCTTTGTCGCGGGCGGTGTGTATCCCACGTTACCTAACACTTAACTTCATTGGTGGAGCTTTACGCTCTTCTTTGCTAAGCTCTCTCTGGCGTGGGAGGTTATTCACCCGCGCCCACCGTGTCTCGTGTTTGGGTAAGCTCTTCGTCACCAGCAAGCAGTTACGCAAGCTTCTGTCAAGTCCGTCTGCACGAGCCCTCAAAGAGAGAGTTGCGGTGGGATTCTTGTTGCTCATATCATCGCTAATGTAATAACAGAAGAACATAGGGAAAAGGTTTTCTAGTCTATCAAAGCTTCTAAATTGATTTCAAAAGCTGCTGTAGGGTTTTCTAGTTCGAAATTGTTTAAGACCTCTGGATGTACTTCGCCAACAATGCCTATCTGCTTGTTTTTGACACCGATTGTTGCGGCTCTTCCATCGATAAAACTTGAATGCTCTGTCGCGTTTATTTTCCAACGTTTTAAGCCCATGTTTGCCATCAACGCTTCTACAGCAGATTTTATTTTGGTGAAGTTTGCGGTTGCATGGGATGATACTGCAGCTATGTGTAATCGTCTTTCGCATTGTGTCTCCAGCTTGTTATTCAGCCGCACTACATCCGAGATTTCAAACAGCCTCTGCGGAAAGCTTTCATGCTTATTGTCTGCAAGATTTTTCATCAAACTAGGTAGCAAGTCTTGCCGCATTATGGTGTATTCGGATGAGACAGGATTGGCAAGCTTGACAGGTTTTTCAGCTTTTCTACGCATCTTTTTGTAATGCAGATTTTCGTTTGTCAGCGTGAAATTCATGACTTCTGTGAAGCCCAACCCTATCACGATTTGCCTTGCCATGTTTGCCGTTTTGTTGGCAAGATGTTGTTTGCCGATGGTGACTGAAGATGGAAAGGTTGGTTTAAGCTTGTAATAGCCATAGCCAATCGCCACTTCTTCCACCAAGTCCACTTCATGAAGAATATCAATACGGTAAGCTGGAATCGCCACTTCAACAAAACCTTTTCCAACTTTTTTAGCTCCTAGCCTACACTTTTCTAAGCACTCAACAATTTTTGAATCAAAAAGTCTAAAACCCAGCAACTCGTTGGCGTAAGCGGTTTGAAGTTTCATTTTTTTGGGGCTTAAATCGGGCGAAAACACCGTATGGTCGGAGTATTTCACTTTGACCCTTTCGATGGTGCCTCCCATGTCTGCGAGAGCGGTGGAAAGCACGTTTAAGCTCTTTTCAACTGCAGCATAATCTGTGCCAGTTACGTCAAGGAACAAGTTTTCAGTCTCTTCGTTGATTCTTGTTAGTTCGCCATTTATTATCGGCGGCATGGAAAGCACCTTGCTATCTTTGTCGATTAGTAGCGGATATTTCGGCGCCCAGTCGACCAGATGTTTATATGCCATTCCTTTTTCATGCTTTTCCAGAATCTCTTTCAGAGTCATCTCTTCAGTCTTGTCTAATGGAACAAATTTCACACTGTTCGGCTTGACTGCAGTAAAGGTAAAAGGCGGCTCTACTAGGTCTAAATTGTGTACGCCGATGGAAGCTTTCTTGCGGTCTCTACCTATGCCCCAATGCAAATCTTCCTGCATCTCCATCAAATCGACAACGTCTTCTTCATCAAGCTTTATGTCACGCACAATAGCTGCGAGCATGAAAGGTCTAACTTCAGAGACCGCTTCGTTAATGTTAAGCACGGTTCTGCCATCTTTCACGTTGTATTTTGGTAATCCCGTCTTCCAACTTCTCAGCCCTTTGAAAGCCCTTGCTACTCCGGCGTAGCTGCAGAAGTCGATGCGGTTGGGATTGAACTCCACTTTCACATGGTCTTCTCCAACTTCTTCGATGTCAAGACCTAGCCAGGGCAGCCACTTGGTCATTTCCGCCGATGTGAGTTTTCGTTCCACAAATTTGGAGAACCTTTCTCTGTCTAACGTGGTCACCGGCATATAGGTGTCCTCCTAATCCACCCTAGGCGGTTACCATACAACAATCGTATGTCATCAAGCCCGAGTTCCAGCATGGCGATGCGTTCCAGTCCTCCTCCCCAAGCCAAAACAGGATACTTTATACCCATCGGAGCTAAAACTTCAGGCCTAAACATGCCCATACCGCAAAGCTCCATCCAATGCTTAAGCTTCGGAACATAAACCATCGCTTGCGCTGAAGGCTCAGTGTAGGGAAAATAGCAAGGCCAGAACTGCACCATTTTCAACCCAAAACGGCTGTAGAACGTTTTCAAGGTGCCCATCAAATCGCGTAACGTAACTCCTTTGTCTACTACGATGCCTTCTATCTGATAAAATTCCGCCGTGTGCTTGTATGTAAGTTGTTCATTTCGATAAACTCGGTCAACTGAAAAGACTTTAATCGGCGGTTTCTTATGCTTTGAAAGGTATTTGATGGTTTCAGACGTTGTATGCGTCCGCAACACTAGCCTCTTAGCCTCTTTCTGGCTCCATTTGTAGCCCCAACCCTTCGAACCAGTCGTCCAACCATCTTCATGCGTTTTTGCAACAGCGTCTACAACGCTTTTTTCGGGCAGTTCTCCAGAGTTAGGACTGGAAAGATAGAACGTGTCCATCATCTCGCGCGCGGGATGGTCTTGAGGCTGAAACAACGCGTCAAAGTTCCAAAAAGCTGTTTCAACTAATGGTCCACGGATTTCTGTGAAGCCCATTTCCAGAAAAATCTCTCTTGCGCGTTCGATGATTTGCTGCAAAGGGTGAACTTTTCCTGGATATGCAGGTGGGCCAGATGCGGTTACGTTGAATTTTCTCAGTTTCGTCTCTCGCCACTTTCCAGTGACGATAAGTTCTGGAGTCAGTTGGCTAACTTCTTCAACTATCTTAACTCCTTTTTTAATGAACCTTCGACCTTTTGCGGTAAGTTCCAGTATTCGAAAAGTTTTTTCTTCAGTTTCTACGAGTTTACGTTTCCCTAGAGTTACTACTGCTCCTTGTTTTTCTTTGCTTAGTTCTTCAGTGACAACTATGTCCTTTTCTGCTAAAAGTGTCAGAATCTCTTCGTCCTTTCCTTTTTGCGGGTCCTTTAAAGCCTTTAAGGTTCGTTCTTTTCGTTCTATTTTTGCCCAGCCTTTTCGATGCAGCCAGCCTAAAGCGATGGGTACAAGCTGACTTTCCAGCTTTGCGTCTTCAACAACCTCGTCGACCTTTGCTTTGCCGCCTAGCGTGATTAACGAGTTGATTATGCGGCGTTCTGGAAGCCCTTTCTTAACGTAGGTTTTTCCCTCTTCGTTCAAGGTCACAATTGTTTGTTTTTGTTTGTGTAATCGGACAAGTTTTTCGTTTGACAGTTTTAAGGCTGCTCGCATGACAGCAGCGTGGGCAAGACCGCTGGCCTTTATTATCTGATTTACGTCTGCCTTGCCGTATAGGCTGCTGAGAGTCAAAAGTGTTTTTTGTTCGTTTTCGCGAAGTTTAACCACTGTTGTTGCCTCCAGTTTCTTCTAGGTTTCTACTGTAGTTTAGTGGTGTTTGAATAAAAAGTCTCCATGTGGTTTGGCTGTTTTTACGATGCTTTAGGCTGATTTTGGGTAGAATTTTGTTGAGGGTTATGTAAATTGGTAGGGCATCCCTTCGCACCATCAGAGCACTACGTGGTGGGTTTATTTATGTTTTATTCCATGATTGTGGTGCCAATTTCCTTGCCTTCGATGGCGTGTTGGATGTTTTTGGGGTCGTAGCCATTTACTATGATTGTTTTGATGCTGGTTTTCTGTAGGATTTTGACGGCTACTGGATCGAGGATTTGGTGTATTCCTGCTTTGTGGCGGCTTTGTTCAAAAAGTTGTGTTAGATCGTGATATGTTGTTTTGTCTAGCTTTTTTGCGTCTTTGTGTTTTCTCGGGTCTTTGTTGTAGATACCGTCTTGATCTGTAGCTTTCACAAGTAATTGTGCTTTTGTTTTTTGGGCGATGTGTGCAGCAACTGTGTCTGTTGTCATTCTTGGTTTCAGTCCGCCCATCACCACAATCTTATCTTCTTCTAAGGCTTCAACAGCTTCACTTATGGAAGTAGGTACGTCTTCTGTTCCGTTTTTGTCCAGTTTCAGTTTGAAAAGCAGAGCGTAGAGGCGTGAGATGTGGATGGCAAGCCAGTCTTGCGCTTCTTCGTTTAAGCCTAGTTGGCTGGCTGTTTCAATGAATTCTCGTGCTAGGGTGCCGCCGCCGACGACCGTTATGATTTTGTAGCCGTTTCTTCGGAGTCTTTTGAGGAGTTCTACGTACTGGTTTATGAGTTTTAGGTTTATGGGAGAAGCTATGACTGAGCCGCCGACGCGTATGACTATGAGCATGTTTTGTGTATGCTCCTTTGTTGGCTATTAAAGGAGTACATTTGCGTAATAAAGTTAATGAGAGTGGATGAACTAAAACGAGCTGATGTGGTAAGCTTTGAGCGGTTTTAGAATTGTATTTTTAGGCACAGGCGGCGGAAGGTTTGCCACTATCACGCAGAAGCGGCGGACTGCTGGAATTCGGTTGTTGAGTGACAATTTTAATGTGCATTTAGACCCTGGACCGGGGGCGCTTGTGCATTCTTGGAGTTTGAGTTTGGATCCGCGAGAAATTGATGGAGTTTTAGTCTCACACGCTCATCCTGATCATTATACTGACGCTGAGGTTTTAGTTGAGGCGATGACAGGGGGAACTACTAGGCGACGGGGTGTTTTAGCGGCTTCTAAGAGTGTGCTTAGGGGTGGTGAAATGGCTGAGGTGGCGATTTCTAAGTATCATCAAAGTTTACCTGAGCGTGTGGTGGAAGTTGTGGCTGGGACGGAGTTTGAGGTTGGGGGTGTGAAGATTGTGGGGGTTGAGGCGAGGCATTCGGATGTGGATACGGTTGGTTTTCGTTTTGAAACGTGTGTAGGCAGCATTGGGTATACAAGTGATACTGAGTTTTTTGAAGGGGTCGAACGTTATTATAAAGATTTGCGGGTGTTGATCTTGTGTGTTTTGCGGCCGAGTGGGGAACCGTGGCAGGGTCATATGACTACTGATGATGCGATAAAGATTGTGAGTGCTATTAGGCCGGGGTTTGTGGTGTTGACGCATTTTGGGATGAAGATGATTTTTCGTGGTTCTGCTGGAGAGGCGAAGCGGGTGGAGGAGGAGACAGGTGTAGAAGCGGTGGCGGCAAGGGATGGTTTGGAGTTGTTGGTGAATGAAGAGGTTGTAATAGGGAAGGCGGAAAATAGTGAGAAGATGAGGCGGATTGGATGCTGTTCTTAGAAGGCTGTGTGTACGTGATGCTTAGACTCTTCTGGATAATATTTGGTTCCCAATAAGTTTTTGACGTGAATGGCTAAGTTGTAAGCTTGATGTTTTTTCTTGTCTAGATTGTAAGGGTGATGTGGAATTTGTTTTTGGATGGTTGACTGCATTATTTTAAAATATGATGTCGTAATTAGTAAGACTTAAATCTTAATGTGGTATTATCTTTCTTGTGAACTTGATAAGGAGGGATAAAACCGAATGAAGAGACTTCTTAAAAGCAGAAAGGCATTGAGTCCAGTCGTCGCAGCAATCATACTAATCGCCGTAACAGTCGCAGTGTCAATCGCAGTCGCCGCATGGATGGGAGCACTAACATTCACATTCATGCAAACAGAAGAAATGTCATTCACGAACTACGAGTGGGGTGCAAGTAACGCTTACTGTGTGATCCAGGTTAAGAACACTGGTTCGTCAGACCTCTCGATAAGTGAGGTCCGAGTAAACGATGTGGAATGTACTGATGATGGTATCGAGACGCCCTATATATTGGTACCAGGTGGCACAGTGGGCCTCAACGTGACCCGCACAGAAGGATATACATCCGGCGTCAAGTATGAGTTCAAGGTAATCACTGCTAAAGGCAACACGTTTGGTCCTTACATACGAACAGCACCTTAACCACCCTTGTTTGTTTGGGAATGGGAGTAGGGTAAAAACCCCTCTTCTTCCACCATCTTCGGAGGTTTAAATATGGTAGTAGAACTAAAAGAATACGATTCAGCCTCAAATATAGCAGGAAAAATAGATGAAGAAATTAGCAGAACTAAAAGTGTGCTTGGCGAGTATCTACGCCGCCTCGACGAAATTCGAGCATTAGCTGAAAGGTCCAAGAAGATACGAGATGTAGTCTTCAAACTGGCAGGCAAAAAATCAAACCAAGAAAATCTAGGCGAGATTTCTGTAGGCGGCCTAAACGTTGTCTTAGACGCTAACCCATTTCACGAACTAACAGCCATAGAAGAGGTTGTTAGAAGCCAGCAAGAGAGGCTTCTGGTTTTGCAGAAATCGCGGGAAGCACTGAAATGGGTTGACCAAATAGGCGACACTGAAGGACTCAGATATCTTGTTTTAGAGAACGATGGAGTACCAGAGAGAATACTCTTCAAGATTTCATAAAATCTCATGGAGTGAAAAAACATGACTAATGAAGCATACGCATTTGCGTTAAAAAACGCTCTAACTGAGATTCGAAACGTTTGCTCCGATGTGCAGACTTGTTTCCTCTTTGACAAAGAAGCTGCTGTAGTTGCAGGAGACGCCGAGACCCCTGAAGCCACCATAGAGAAAGTAGTCAGATCTTTAGAAGGCATATTAGAGAAAGCGGACACAATTGGAGGCTTGAATTCTCTAGTAATTGAAGGAAACAAAGGCAATGTTCACATCTCTTGCGTTAACGACATGTACTTAACCATGATAACCTCGAAAAATGCGGATATGAAGTATCTAGAAACCGTCGCGCGTGTGTTGATTCCAACCGTTATAAAGCTGCTTGACAGTCTCGACCCTACTCCCCTCAGACAACTACCTCCTTCCCACACCTTATTGGAGCCCGAAGAAGAAAAAGAACTACAAGAAGAAATCGACGAAGAGGAAGAAGAAAGCAAAGAAGTTAAAGAAGAGCCTTTGCCTGAACTAGAATTGCCCTCTAACCAACTGATTGTTGAGAGTTTCGGCGGTCTATTGGTTCGCAGCGACACCGTCTACATTAGCGAAGATATAATGTCACAATGGGACAACCTCTTAGACGGCAAAGAGATTAACCTTGTTGAAGTTGAATCTTTCAACGGCAAAACTAAACAATGTAAAGTTAAGACGTTAAATGATTCGAAGCTCGAAAATAGGGCGGTCATTCGCGTTCCAGAAAAGGTTTGTCAGATGCTGGACATTAAAAAGGGTGAACTGGTGAGGGTTAAGCCAGTAATTGCATAGTGGAGATGAGTTTCATGGCGCCTAGAAAACGCAAAACAAGTAAAGCGGCTTTGAAGGAAGAAGAAAAATCTAGGATTGCAATTGACTTTACAGAAGAAGAATTGGAAGCGGAGATAAAAAAGGCAGAAGAGCCTAGGAAAGCAGAGAAGACTGAAAAACAGGAGCAGCGAAAAGATAAACCGAGTAGAGACGAAAAGATAAGGCAAAACATTGACAAAGTAAAAGTGAAAGAAGGGATAATAGGCTACATCCTTAGGAGTACCAAGTCTGCAAGTATAGATTTGAAAGATTCAACGAAGATTATTGATTATGCAGTTTTGTCTTCTTCAGCTTTGGAAGCAAGTGAGGAGCTTTCAAACACTTTCGAGCTTGGTGATGTAAAACACGTGATAGTAGAAGGAAACATTGTGAAGCTTCTTTCTTTCATTATTGAGGAAAACAAAGTCAGCGTGTTTATGGAGAAGAACGTCGACCACAAACGCGTCTATAAAGATTTGCTGAGCTAAGAAAGCCGCGTTTTATCTCTCCCTTTTTAGTTCCTGGGGAAAATGGGATTGGAACGGGAAAGGGATTCTTGGTTAATAGCCCCCTCCCCCCTTTTCTTCTGTTCCTTCTCATCCCTTAAAGGTTACTGACAAGAAACATTATGTTAGGTGTTATGTAAGTTTCTATCAGGGCTGCTGTTGCGATTAGGATTAGTGTGGTTATGTAGGCTTTTTTGAGGTTTTTACAGAGGGTTTTGAACGAAAGTTTGGTTGTTTCGAATGAAACTTGCACATCAGTTTTGACTAGAGTTACAAATTGTTTGGGTTGCGTTAAGACTTTAAGGTAATCCCGGAATGTTGGAGTATCAATTGTTTTTGGCGGGTTATCGTTTTGCGTGGCTTTGCGTATAGCATTCGTCCAATAGGCTATTGCCGTGAATTCAAGCCATCCGTGAGGAAGAACCGTGGCTATCGCTGTTGTTACAGGGATGTTTAGGGTTGTTATTATGTTGATGCTTATCATTATCCACACAGCTGTTACTGCAACAGGTATGAGCCACGATTTTTTGTGGAATACGGGGTAAGCGATAGCTACGGCTAAGAGCAGATAGGTCAGGCTGAACGTGTTGTGAGCTGTGATTATGGTGAACGTGAGGGGATGCGAAAAACCCACACTATTGATTATTGGCGCATATAAATGAAGTAAGCTATATTTGAAGAACAAGTTTAGTATATCCATTGGATTCATGGAACTTCGGTGTAATTTATCTTGATGGAATGATTTAGAAATTGTCTAGTAGAGTGTCGTAAGCATCAATACAAGTGTTTTTCTGAGAATCAGTTCCTTATATGTGATCCCTAGACTAGGCTCTAGTCTATATGCTCCAAATAGGTCCTAATAGACTCCAAATATGAGAAGGCTGTTGGACATCTGTCAGCGTCATAGTGGAGGCTAGGTTAATATTTTATTCTCGTATAGAACAGTATGTGTGTTTCACAGGCCGGGATGGCAGAGCGGATAATGCGCAGGCCTTGAGAGCCTGTGGCCCTATTGGGCCGCATGGGTTCGAATCCCATTCCCGGCGCCAAAATATGACTTTTTTCTTGGTTTACATGATCTATGGAGGTTTTCCTTTAGACAAAGCCCAAGAGAGTATACCTAATATTACTGGCTTCATGAATATAGCGGTTGCAATGAGTGCTGAGTATAACGCCAGTGAAATGAGTCCAGAATTAAGTAAAACATATGTTACAATTAGACTTGTGCTGAACCGTACACTAAGCCCTAAACCTAGCAGTAACGAGCATTTTGTTCCAAGCAGTTGGTGGAAAAGCAGATAAGATGCTAAGAGCTTTGAGCCTTTTGCGACAAACCATATGAGTGCAATCAACAGTGGATAAACAAGAATTGAGGTTACAGAGACATTTGCTCCCACGCTGAGGAAAAAAAGTGGCGAAAGAAAAATGTAACCCAAGAAATTAACAGCTCTTTCATCTGCACGCAGCTTTTCCTTAGGCAATAGCGACCTTGCAACTAAGCCGCCAAAAATTGCGCTAATAGCTGCTAAACTTTCAAAGACAAACCCGCCTAACACGACAAACGAAAAGAACACAAGCAAGATCAAAAGGGGTCGAAGAAATTCAAAATTCCAATTCTTTCTAAGAATATTCCTTATTTTCACTCCAAATTTTATTGAAACTAATGTAAGTATCGATATGCCAGCTAAGTCCAATAAAACTAACGTAGGGTCTGGAAAACCTTGGATTTGAGATATTGGTAGAAATACGGGCAAAAACGGAATTAGTAAAAGGGTCAATACTTCTAAGATGTCATCTATGGTCCCTATTCCAAGAGTTAGTTGACCAAAAGTTGTTTTGATTATTCCATACTTGGCTAGAATGGGTAGAAGAATTGCTTCTCCAACGGTTGCAAAGGAAAGAGCCGTGATGATAGCAACCAGTGGTGAGTTGCTTACCTCTGCTGGAAAGCCGAAATAAAGTAGTGACCCGACGGTGCAGGCTTCAAACCCTACTATGAGAATAGAGCCTTTGAAAATTTCCTTTTCGAACCTCTTCATTCTTTTAATGTCTAAATTGAAGCCTATCATGAAGAGGAGGAAGAGCATTCCCAATGTGGCGAATAATTGAAACGGCTCGTCTTTAAGGGTTAATTCGAAGAGGTTGAACGAAGAAAGAATCATACCGAAGAACAAAGCAGCAAACATCCAAGGCATTTTCAAATATTTCTCTAACAGAATACCAAAACCCAGCGAGACGGCATAAGTTACGGCAATCAAAAGTAGAGCATATTCCATAGCTATCAGTTCCCAAAAGTCGCGCTACTTTTCATATGGTGTTTGTTTACATACAGCAGTTTTGTTTTCGTTCTCTCGCCTTCTATCGAACTTTCCTTAGAGGAAATAAGACGCGTATAAAGTTTCTGCTACTAGCTTCAGAATCTGTTTCTAGTAGATTATTGCAAAGTCACCTTGATAGGAGGTTGATTATATCAATCTCTAAGAGGATCAAAAGGGCACTCACAATTAGAGCCATTAAAGTAAGGTAAATCAGATTTCTTTCAACTTTATGTATCATGCCTAGATCTTGCAGTCTGAGGATGCTGTCTAAAGCGTTATTATCAGAGTCGAGAAGAGAAAGCTCACGCGAAATGTTGTTGACTGCGTGACTTAGAGTTGCCACAATTCTTTCAGAAGTCTTAATCTCTAGTACTACACCTTCTCTTATGCTAAGAATTAACTCTCTTTGAGCCCATAAAATTCTTTCAAGAGCGGAAATCTCTCTCTTTATTCCAAAAACCGAACGACTAATTCCTTTGTCCCATGGTTTTGCAAGCGTCCTCTCTTCTATCTTGTCAATGTTCTCTCTTAGCGCTATCACCACATCCAGATTTTCATTACTTATTTCATGGAACAGTCTACTTAGAATAAAAGACGAATTAGTAACTCCCGCACAAACTTTCCCAACACAATCTTCAAAAGTTTTCAGCGAATTCTTAACGGACTTGGAAAAATGCCTACTCCTCAAAGTTAGAAACATTTTCTCTTTTACAAAAACGTAAATGGAAAAAGCCTCTAGTCTGCTCTCATACACAGCTAGAGGAACAGAAAACAGAAGATAATCATCAATTCTTTCAGGTCGCGGAAAAACCTTTCGCTCTTTAAAGTCACTTACTATTTTAGCTGCTTCGAGCAATCCAGCAACTACCTCAAGCTCTTTGTCGTCAGGTTCCATAAAATCTATCCAAAGCCAATCAACCTCTTTACTGAGGCTCTGTAGTTCTTGTAGAGAGCTAGCATCCCTGGCTTGTAATTCATTCGATTCTGTGACGGTATACACCCATATCATTTAGCGCTATTCACCGAATATTGTCAAGCCCAAAACAGCTTATAAAGCTGCTTTCACAAACTTAGACGATTACTAGATAACAAAAACCTCACTATTCCAAACCCAAAAGTAAAGCTTTAACGTTTTTCCCAAGAACGCTATGGTTGTAGCCGCCTTCCAAAACAGCAAACACTCTCCCACCGCACTTTTCGTCGGCATATTCCCTAGCAGTTTTTCCAATTGTTGCATAATCTTCAGTTCTCAGCAGACCACCCCAATCAAGCTCATGCCTGTCGAAACCAGCAGAAACAGCAACTATGCCACTGTCTTTCTGAGACGCAAAGAAACATTCCAAATCACTCAAAAAACTTTCCCTATCAACACTCCCAACATGATGATACACAACTTCAGGCACCGACGCAAAAAAGTTGGCTGTACCATCTCCATAGTGCAAGTCAATATCCACGATCAAAGCCTTCTTAACAACACCTTCTCTCCTAAGCTTTTCAACCGCAATTGCAACATTATTGAAATAGCAGAATCCCCAGCAGGAGTCTGGACTTGCATGATGCCCCGGAGGCCTAATTAAACCAAAAGCTGGCTCTCCTCGCATGGCAAGTTTAGAAGCTTTCAATGCTCCTCCAACGGCTAAGACAGCAATTTCATAGAGCAAGCCACGCTGTTTCACCCAGTCAATGTGGCTTTGCGAATGTACCAGCCGCAAATCCGATTCGCTAACGAGTGTTGGTTCAACAAATTGAAAGCTGTCTTCTAGCTCGCTTTTAATACATTCGATTCTGCCAGGTGAGGCTGCGGGGTCTGACGTGTAAACTTCTTCGTATCGTTCATGATAAACAACATACATAACAATCATCCCATTAATAAATGCGTAAATAATAAAAGAAACTTGCTAACGTTAACTGCAACTAGCCATGCAGAAAAGAAAAACCAGCGCCACCCAACTTGTGGCTATTGTGGCAGTCTTTGCAGCCCTAAATGTTATCACTGATTCTTTCATGAGTTTGCCTGTGTTTCCTTCTGGCGTTTGGTACAGCTGGAACTTTCTAATTATGCCTATCACTGGAATCGTACTTGGACCACTGTTAGGATTTGCAGCCACCTTTATCGGAGTTATGATTGGACACTCCATATACTTCATAGACGCTTACGAGTTTCTCTTCACAATAGGCGCCCCGATTGGAGTAGCCGTCTCTGCACTGCTGTATAAAGGAAAATGGAAACCAGTACTAGCTTACTATATCACATTATTTACAGCTTATTTCATCACGCCTGTTGCCTGGCAACTTCCCCTTTGGGGGATGTGGGACACCTACATCGCATTTGCCATTCTTATCGCGATAGCCTTCTTGATAAAGAAAGGCTTATGGAAACCCGAAACGCTCGTGCATGTATCTTTGCCAAAGAGGCAGATGATAGGACTCTCTGGAGCTTTCGGCACAATTATTACTATTTTAGCTATTTACACTGCCCTTCAACCAAAACTATTTAACATAACTATTGTACTAATTTTCGCGGAGCTTATTTCATGGATTTTTTTCATGGTTACACTTTTCATCGTCTACGGTGCTGTTCCAAGTAGCGCGCGTATACTACTAATCCTAGCTGTTGCCGCTTTTGTCGGGTTAGAAGCCGATGTACTATTTCGAATTTTCGTTTTTATTCCAGGTCAAACTTATAGATTTTTCTACGGTTGGGACGTTGAAACTTTACAAGTAATATGGACTAGCGGCGCCGTCATCACTCCCATAAAAGTAGCATTATCTACCATAGCCACTGTGGCAATTGGACACCCCTTAATCAAGGCACTGAGAAAGGCAGGGCTTTCGACCAGTCATTGAAGCTTTGGCTTTACCATTCCATAGACACGCTCAGTCAGCATTCTCGATTTTTTTAAAGCAGAGCTTCTCGTTTTTTCTTCGACTATAATAGAGCAGAGTGGTTCGCTTTCTTCTATGACGACTCTGGGAAGGGGTATATCTCTGACTTTTTCAAGGCTACTGAGATTGGGGGCTATTGAACGTTGACGAGCGTATAGGATTAGTCTAACACAACAGTTCGTCAGCTTTTCTTCGTTGTGAAACAAGAGTTTTTCTTCAATACATGCTTTCATGTGGGCATTGACTAGATTTATTCCGAGAACACGTTCAACACATTCAAAGGTTCCTTGAAAACGGGGGTTCACTTCAACAACATAGGGGACGCCATCTTTTGAAATCACGAAATCTATGCCATTCGACCCGGCAAGACTAAAGTGCGGCACAATTTTTTTCGCCACATCTATACATGCATCCGTAACTATACCACTCACTGAGGCAGGAACGATATTTCCGCAGTAGCCAAAAGGCTCTCTTTGACCAACTTCTTGAATTCCTAAGAGTTGCTCGTTTAAAGTTAAAACCTCAGTCTCTCCTTTAGACGAGAGAAACGATACACTCATGTTCATACCAGACACAAACTCTTGAATCAAAACTTCTTTAGAAGACGAAATAGTTTGCTGAAAAACCAAGTCTAACTCGCTTCTATCGTTTACCTTTCTAATCCCGACACCCCCAAGACTGGGCAAAGGCTTTATTATGACAGGGTAGCCGATGTCTTTGGCCGCCCGCTTCCCTTCTTCGAGGTTTTTTGCCACACTTGTTTCTGGATGGTGTATGGCGAGTTTTTTGAGTTCGTGAAAAAATTTTGCTTTGTCGCGCACTTTTTCGATTGTTCGGGGAGGATTTCCAATAATGGGAATTAGTTCGTTGAGCCGTATTAAAACCTGTGGAGAGTCTTCTAAGCCTGAAGCCAACAAAGCAGCATCCATTTGATACATTGTGCGGAGTTTCTTTGCTAGACTTAGTAGTTTGGTTGGAGAGAAATTTGTCGCGAGGCGTCCGCAAGATTTTCCAGTTTTTTGTGTCACAATTGACAAGTTGTCTTTGCATGTTTGTTTGAGGTCTTGGTCTCCAAAATAGTCTACGGCAAAAACGTTGTACCCTGCCCTCTTTGCTGAGGCGACTAGTGCGGCGGCGTCGATGCCTATCACTAAGATGTTTTGAGTGCTAGTTTCCTTCAAATGTCAGCCTCCCTTTTTCTTGGGCAGCCTTACACTTATTTCTTAGTTCGGTGCTTAATAGCAGTCTAAACGAGGTAATAAAATAAGTGACGCTTGTAAACGCTTTGGAGAAGCTTTCTAATGCTTGCGGGGTTACGGGTAGAGAAGACGAAGTTAAAGAATTGCTGAAGCCTATGCTTAAGCCTTACGTGGACGAGGTTAAGGAGGATAAAATGGGCAACGTGGTTGGTGTAAAGAAGGGAAGGAAGAAGAACGCGCCGAAGGTGATGCTTGCTGCTCATATGGATGAAATTGGATTGATAATCAAAAACATAACCAAAAATGGTTTTCTGCAGTTTGCAAAACTTGGCGGGATTGATGATCGTATTCTTGTAGCGCAGCGGGTCTTAGTTCACACCGAAAAAGGCAGAAAATCGGGTGTTATTGGTTCTAAGCCGCCACACATAATGAAGGCTGAGGAAAGGAAGAAGGCTATCGAAGCTGAGAGTCTTTTCATTGATGTGGGTGCTGGCAGTAAGAAAGATGCTCAGA
Source organism: Candidatus Bathyarchaeota archaeon (assembly GCA_029882535.1). NCBI lineage: Archaea > Thermoproteati > Candidatus Bathyarchaeota > Candidatus Bathyarchaeota archaeon. The sequence continues at coordinate 115,283 of JAOUKM010000002.1, read as the reverse complement.
AGATTGGTGTAAAAGTTGGTGACGTTGTAAGCTTCGACACAAAATTCGCACAGATAAACAGAGACCTTGTTATCGGGAAAGCCTTTGACGATCGTATAGGATGCTGTCTCATGGCTGAGGTTTTGAAGCAGCTCAAGAACGTTGATTGTACTGCTTTTGCTGTTGGTACGGTGCAGGAAGAGGTAGGTTTTCGAGGCGCAACTGTGTCTGCTTTTGGGATTTATCCTGATTTGGCTTTGGCTTTCGATGTTACGGTAGCAGGTGATGTTCCTGGCGTGAAGGAGGTTGAGTCTTCGATAAAGATGAAGAAAGGTCCTGTAATTGGTGTGATGGATGCTGGTTTGATTACGCACCCGAAGGTGTTGTCGCTGCTGGTCAGTGCTGCAGAGAAGATTAAGGTTCCATACCAGCTGGAAACGGGGTTGGCGGGATCTACGGATGCTGCGCGGATAGCTCTCACTCGGGAAGGGGTGCCTTGTGGAGTTTTGTCGATTCCCACTCGCTACATTCACAGTCCAACTTCTATGCTTTCACTAGGCGACGTAAAAAACGCAACAAAACTGGCGGTTGCTGCAATCAAAGAAGCCCACAAAAACTTCTAACTACTCCCCATCTTCTTTTTTAGCCGGTCACCCGCCACTTAATGAGATTTCCACAAGTAATAGATGGACATGGCACTCGTAATTGCCAGAACTAACATTAGCTCCAGAGAAGTTGGGAACAATCTGATTAGAAGATTACTTGAGATGTAAACAAGTAAAAGTCCAGATACCAGTAGACCAAGTCTACAAGCTGATCCACGATGAGTCAAGAGTGCTAACGCAGTCGCAAAAAGAATGTGTACCCGCTAAGTTAATCCATTCGAACATGATAAGAAGCCCGACACGCCTCCGTGGATATATATACCTGTGCCTGTACCCCGTTTCATGTATCCAAAGCGCGTAAATGGCTTGGATAAAAAAGCCTTGCAAAGCGCAGTTAATTGCAACCATTTCCTCTATCCTTTCCGCGTCTTTGCTGTCTCTAGGAAAACGTGCCACTAAAAGTAGCCCAGTTCCAAAGCTGCATAGATACACGATGTTACGAACTCCGTCGTAGACATTAAAAGAGCCATAAGCATCAAAAGGAAGTAGCGTTTGCTTGTAGAGGGACATGTAGAACGTTGGAAAGGTTAGAAAAAAGATAGTCTGAACGAAGAAAACTGCTGTAATACATCGAAAGACCGTCTTTGTCGTCAGAACACCCATTAAACGAGAATTTTCTTTCAATACTGATTCACGATTTTAGTGCTTGAGATAACAGTTATTAATATTTCTCGAATGTGTGTATAATTTGAAGCTAAACAAAATTATGCAATCTTTAATCAAGTTATTTTTCAATAGCACGTATATAGCAATGAGAAAACGCGCAAAAACAAATTAACCGCACAACCATTCATAACCTTAGAGGGAAAACTTGTTGTCAGAAAGGAAAAAATTCAGGTTTCTCGAACACCGAGCAGACGCATACATCGCGGCGTACGGCAAAACCTTAGAAGAAGCCTTTGAAAATGCCGCCCTAGCAACCTTCGAAACAATGACCCAAACAAACAAAATAACACCAAAACATGAAGAAACAGTAGAAGTTGAAGGCTACGACCAAAAAGCACTACTCTACAACTGGCTAGAAACACTCCTAGTAAAATTCGACACAGCACAAACCCTCTACTCCAAATTCACGATAGACAAAATCCAAAAAACAGGCAAAGGCTACAAACTAAAAGCTGCAATGCAAGGCGAAAAATACAATCCCAAAAAACACCCACAAAAAATCGGAGTCAAAGCTGTAACATACCATCGAATGGAAATCAAGAAAACGCCCAACAAGACCACGGTAAAGTTCATCCTCGACATCTAATCACCGAACCAAAAATGTTATCTCCTCAACCAAAGTTTCTGGCACAACATTACGCTTTCCCCTTCGCTTCAGCACTAGAAGCTCCAACCGCTGCAAAGCAACAAGATCCTCATACACGTTTTTGACATCACGCTTCACTTTATGCGCCAACTCGTTTATAGACTCTACACGCGTATTGGCAAGATGATTAAGCAATTCTATGCGTTTCGGGGTCAGCAATGCCAGTTGCCCAGAGTCAAATTCTCTTATCTCTTCCACGATGTAGTCAAGTTCACCCTCCTCCTCATAACCCCTATAAGCATCAACCAAGCCTGCCCACTCAAGATAAGCACTCAACAGATGCCTCGGTTTCTTTCGTTTAAGAAATCGGTCTTCAAACTCGTCAAAAACCAAGCTATACTGTTCCTCGAACCTGCAAATTCGCCTAAAGACCTCTTCAGGCGTTAAACTGCGCACTACTCTTACAAGCAACGCTGCTCAGAACAAAGCTGACATACGCAAATAAAACTTCTTTGGCTTAGACACCATAAGAAACCACATGCGCTTTGACCCCAGCAATTCAGTTTCAATTTTGGGCTAAAAAGAGTTAAGATGCCGGACACGTAGTTTTTGGAAACTTAAATATGCAAAGCAAGACAACATGAAAGTTTATGGCTTCAATTACCGAAACGGTGATTCTCGGCATAATCCAAGGCTTGACAGAATGGCTGCCCGTGTCCAGCTCAGGACACTTAGCCGTAGCAAAAGAATTTTTCGGTTGGAAGCCGCCTATAATTTTTTATGTTCTCCTTCACGTGGGCACTCTCTTTGTAATTGTAGCTTTTTTTCGAAAAGACATTATGGAAATCTTGAAGGCACTGGCTAGACGGGATTTCAAGTCGGAAGAGGGAAAACTCGGCGCTTTTGTCGTTGTCGGCAGTATACCTACAGCGGTCATTAGCTACGTTTTTCAAGACCTTTTCGAATCTTTTTTTGACAACTTATTTGTCGTGGGTGTAGCTCTTTTGACAACTGGATTTTTGCTTTTCGTTTCAGAAAGAAGAGGAGACGATAGAACCCTAAGTTATCTGGACTCGCTGCTTATGGGCATAGCGCAAGGCGTCGCCATAATTCCCGGCGTTTCAAGAAGCGGATCCACAATTTCTACTGGGCTACTACGTAGAGTGGAGAGAGAAACAGTTTTCAAATTCTCTTTTTTGTTGTCAATCCCAGCAGTCTTAGGCGCCACTATCGCGAAGTCGGGGGATTTGGATTTGCTAATTAGCGGCGTGGACGTAATTGCAGTGGCTGTAGGTATTATAGCATCAATGGTTGTAGGCTATTTGTCACTTAAAGTTTTGCTGAAAATAGTTATAAAACAGAAGTTTCACTGGTTTGCATTTTACTGCTGGACAGCAGGCGCTCTAGTCCTAGTTTCACAGATACTTTAGAACATTATATTTAAGAGCAGTTATATTTCCGTAAAAGCATGTAGTAGACGGGAGAACAGGTAAGATGTCAAAAGGTGAAATGATAGAATTCTTCAAAGACCAGATAAAATTGGAACACCGCATCGTTGAGGCAGTCACGAACAGCCTTAAAAACGTGAGAAACCCTATAGTGAAACAAGTTTTACGTGCAATAGCTTTCGATTCTCAAAAACACGCAGGAATCTACAACGCAGCCATATCCATCACCACAGTCACCCCGGCACTAACGGACAAAGAATATATGGAACTCGAAGAAATAACTGCTAGACACATTGCGGACGAAGAAAAAGCCATCGCCGCCTTAGACAAAATTATGTCAAAAATAAAAGACAAGAAAGTCAAGTTCCTATTAGAATCTGTAGCCTCCGACGAAAGAAAACATCACGAACTTCTCCACAAAATCATGGATCTAGTCATCAAAAAAGAAGCCATAACTGAAGAAGACTGGTGGGACATCCTTTGGAAAAACGTTCCATTCCACGGTGCCCCAGGTGGGTAAGCTGCAGAAACTAAAACTTTAATAAAACGCTGCGCAACTGATTTCAACTGGATGCCCTTTGAAGGTTTACATAGACTATAATAGATGTAAAGGTGACGGTTTATGCGTCGACCTTTGCCCCGTTGATGTTTTCGAAATCAAAATCATATCGCAACAACCTAGAAAAACCAAAACAATTGTAATTAACGATGAAATATGCATCCTCTGCAGAATCTGCGAAATCAACTGTCCTAACCAAGCAATAAAAATCACGCAGTAAGGGACTACAAAACCTTCAAAAGCTCACCGCAACTGTCCCTAACTTCAACCCGCAGCCAACTGCCACTCTCAACAGTTCTGGAGGCACATTTTATACAAGGATCATAAGCCCTAATAACCATCTCAATCTTGTTAAGAAGCCCTGGCTTTATCTCAGCCCTTTTGATAAACTTCTCTGCGGCGCTCTTTACACTCACGTTAATAGCTGCGTTATTGACTTGTGTGGGAATAATGAGGCGTATGTCCTTCAATCTTCCATCTTTGTCTAAGGAGTAACGATGCAAAAGTGTACCTCTTGGGGCTTCGACTAAACCAACTCCAGCTGCTTCTCTGGTTGAAAGCGTCACCCTCAACTTAGGCTTCGTAATAGTCTTGTCCTCAAGTAGCTCTTGCGCTTTTTCACAGGCGTGAAGTAGCTCAATTAGTCTAGCATAGTCGAACAGCAAGGTTTCATGCGCTGGCGTTCCGTATGTTTTCTTGAATTCAAGAAATTCTTGTCTTGCAAGAGGAGTGTTAACGTTGTCGATAATGTTCATTCTCGCGGTGGAGCTGACTTTTACTATGCCTTGCGGCCATCCTTGCTTCTTTAGATAGGCAAACTTTGCATACGTCCACTCTAATGCTTTTTCATCCACATAATCTATGTAATCCTTCGGCAGAAACTCAGCGACAGTTTTTCCCTCAGCATCCTTCACGCGGACTTTTCCTTCGTAAAAGTTAAGATTTCCGTTCTTGGTGAGACCCATGTAATTGGTTTTTGTGACTGCAACTCGTCTAAACTCGTCCCATTTCTCTTGAAACAAGTTTTTTCCCAAGGCTAAGGCTTCTTGCGCCAATGCCACGTTGTTTTTAGCTTCTTTGAGCAGTTGGATTCTTTGACTTTCAGTGAGGGGTCGGATGACACCTCCGGGGATAACTGAGACTATGTGAATGTGTCTGCCGCCTACAGTTGTGAGAAGGCGAGTGCCGAACATCTTGAGATCTAACGCTTTCTTGCCGATTTCCGGGTCTTCCCGCATGATTTGAAAAATGTTTCTCTTCTGTGGGTTTTCTTCCTCTTTGAACCAGAAGTCGGGGAGTGTTAGGAAAAAAAAGACGAGGGAATGGTTTGTTATCACTTGAGCCATTAACAGCAGTTCTCGAATTTTTTGGGCGGTTTCAGGAATTTCGGCTTGATAGGCGTCTTCTATGGCTTTGACAGATGCCATGATGTGGGCTGTGGAGCAAACCCCGCAAATTCGCGAGATTATAAAGGGTAAACGGTCGGATTCCATCCCTCGTAGAAATTGTTCAAAACCTCTAATCTCGGTGGCGTGAAAATGGGCGTCAGACACGTTGCCAAACTTGTCAAGCAAGATAGTGACCTTGCCATGGCCTTCAATACGCGTCGTAGGTGTAATCGTTATCTGCCGCGGTGTTTCGGTCATATAACTCTCTCCTTAGCCTTGAACCGTTCTAAGGTCTTTGAGAAGATGAATGCGTGAAAAACGAAGGGATTAGCATACAACTCCGTCCTAACATCCTCAGCCGGAATTCCCGTCCTCTTTGAAGTGACGTTTACTAAGAGTTCAAACAAATCTCTAGACCGGTAGAGCAGTGGGTCTGGAGGACCACGACAGCCAAAACAGGTAAACCCGGCTCTGGGACATGGGGCACCACAGCCTCGACGCGTTAAAGAGCCTAAACAGATGAAACCTTGACTTAGGAGACAAATGTTCAGGTCTGCCTCCTTTTCGTAAGTCCCGTAAAGCCTTCCCGGCTTTACTGGGAGTATCTTTCTGGGACATTCTAAGCAGACCACTTCTTTGACTCGTTCGGGTTTTTCACCTTTAACGACACTTCTCAAAGTTTTTATGATACGATCAGGCATCGGAGGACAGCCTGGCACATAGTAGTCGACATCAACAAAAGTGCAAATGGGATACATCATGTCTTTCAAAGCTGGAAGAAACTTGGATTGAGTTTTTGGAAATTTTTGCTCGAGAAACTTCTTTAAGGACATGCGGTTGCCGAGGCTTGTTACGCCGCCGTGGGTGGCACATATGCCCAAGGCAACGAGTGTGGTGGATTTCGCTCTTATCTCTCGCAACAGCTCCTCGTCTGCCTCTGTTTTAACTCCTCCTTCAACAATTGCCAAATCAACCCTTGGAATTTCCTTCGTGTCTACGAAGGTTGGTGAATATATAACTTCAATATCTTTTGTTAAAAAGTTGTAGAGATCTTCGCCGCCGCTTAGAAAAGACAAGAAACAGCCAGCGCAACATGTGAGAGAAAGCATGCAGACTTTCAAGCAGAACAGTCTCCCTTTTCCGTCGTTAGATCTATGTAGAAGTGTAGCTGCTTTGAACCCAAGCCAAAGTCGTGTTGCACATAGCCGCATGGCTCAAAACCGCAGGCAAGGTAAAACTTGATGGCGTAGTCCATGAAAGTTCCGGTGTCCGTACGGAGTACATGAAAACCTTGTGACTTTGCATACTCTTTTGCTTTCTCAATAAGCTTTTTGCCCACGCCTTTTCTTTGATAGTTTCGGTCGACAATAATAGAATCTACCATCAACGCAAAAATTCTTCTGCCTAGTGAAATGTAGCCGATGACTTGGTCTTTCAACATTGCAACGAAGACTTTGCCTAAGCCTAGTGAAGTGTTTTTCTTGATGTTCAGTAGCTCAGTTTCTAGGAAGGGTTCGCCGAAGTTTTCTGCTTTCAGTATCAGTTCTCTAACTCGGGAAAAGTCGTTAGACAAGTATTCTCTAATTACTACTCCCACTTTTCTCAAGTCAGCCATTTCGGTTTTCCCTTAAGATACTCGGTTAAGAATTTCGCGAACTTTTGATTGTGTGAATACAATGAAAGAATTTCTTCATTAACCAGAATCTTCAGGTCCTTTGCAACTGCTTGGGAAACGAGTTCTGCAATGCCAGCATTTCTTCCTCCATCCTTCAACTTATCCCCCAACAATTCAACTACATTCGTATATTCCCGCGTTATTTCCACTACCCATCGTTTTTCTTCTATTCGAGGTCCAGATAACGTTCGTAGTGAACCAGTGTGCTTTTGAAGAAACCGTTCACATTCATTCTTCTTCTCTAAAGGTGGCCCAAGATGCTTTTTCAAAGGTGGCAGACAACGATGCTCCACTTCCAAAAGAAATACATTCAGGCTTTTTTCATCACTCCACACAGCATCACGAATAACTCTAAAGTCATACCGTTTGACAAGTTTTCGAAGCGACCTTTGAGATTTGTAAAGCTGTCCCCAAAGAATGTCAGGAACCGTCTTCACCCGCCCCAACCGTATAAACACGAGACTTGAGCCACGGTTTCTCACCGCCTGCAACAGCTCTTCGGAGTTAAAGGGCTTTGTTTCTGAAGGATAAAAAAACTCTGTGCTTGGCTTGTCTAGAAGGGCTCTTGACGCAGCAACAAATTCGTCTAGTCGTTCTTGCCTTACCGCTGAAGCGACGTTTCTTCCTTTGTCAACGGGGTCAACTATAACTAAAGGCTCCTCAAAGATTAGTTTCAATTCGCGTTCTCGCTCTTCATAATAACCTTCGAGATCAATGAGTGGTCGAGGCTTCCAGTTGCTTGCAGCCTTCAAGACTTGAAGAAAGGAGTCGTAAAAGAGTACGAGGAGTTCGCAGAGGTATCCGCTGAAGCCGCCTACCTTAATTTCAGCCCCATAAACACCAATGCCCGTCATGAACCGTTTCAACAAGCGAATTTCGCCGCAAAGTTTCTCATTCAATAAGGGTTTCATGTAGTCTGTGTGAAAGGGAGTGCGGTCGGCGGCACTTTTCCATTTACCTTTTTCTACTCGATAACATGGAACGATGTTGATTCGAGTCTCGTCTAATATCGCTTCTAGATAGGGATGTTCTGCGAAGCGCTCAATTTGCTCAGCACCTGCTGTCGCTTCTTTTGCAATGTCTAAATACAGGGTGCCAAAAGCTTTCCGTGGCACGGTTGGTGGAACCCGCATGAAAATGTCAATGTCTGGCGATTCCCTTAACCAAGTGTTTTTTGCAATTGAGCCTTCAACATGCACTTCCACGTCTACCCTAGCTTTCTGGGCAGCCGCTTCGACTTTCTGCTTAAGCTCCTTTGCCAATGCAAGAATGTGTTTTTTCTCTTCAAGACTAGGTGTAGTCTTCTTCAAAACCTTTGACAGCAGTCTTTCAAGTTTTGAGACCATTAGAGACGCCTTTTACTTCTCTCGGCAAACCTCTTTCAAGGTAGAGTATATAGGACCTTTAGGCGTTAAGACGCTTTTCTTAAGTTTCAAACAGTTAACTTTCAAAATTCCAAACTCATAGCTTGTTAACTCGTTTACACAACGAATAAGCTCCGCCTTGTTACGGCCCGTTCTTATTCTTGCAATTGTAATGTGAAGACTGAAACCCTTCTTATCAGGCCTAAACCCCAACTCTTGAAGACGGGGCTCCAACTGGTTAAAGATGTCTTCAAGCTTCTCGGCGCCTTTTTGGATGCCTGCCCAAACAACACGGGTATATTTAAGATTTGGAAAAGCACCTATTCCTCGAATCTCCACGTCGAAGGGCGTAAAAGCCACTTTTTCCATTTCGCTGTGGATTCTGTCAACCATGTTTGGCTGTATATTTCCTAGAAATCGCATCGTAATGTGGATGTTTTCCGGTTTGACCAATTTGAAGTCTGCGCCAGTTTTTACAAGCTTTTCTTGGGCTTCAGATAAGCGCTTCAAAATTTCTTCGCTGGTAATGTCAAAAGCAATAAAGCTTCGAATGGGTTCTGGCATCTTAAGTCCTTCCTCTCATAGTTTCAGTATAAACCATTTATAAGAACTTTTAACCTAAAAGATGAAGCTAGGACAGTGGGCGTATAAATTATGAAGAACAAAGTTGTTGTTGGAGTTGCAGGAATGCCGGGCTCTGGAAAAGCAACAGTAGTTGAAGTTGCTAAGAAGATGGGCTGCGGTATTGTTGTCATGGGTGATGAGGTGAGGAAAGAAACTAAACGTCGAAATTTAGAGCCGACGCCCGAAAATGTGGGTAAAGTGATGCTGAAACTGCGTCAAGAAGGCGGACCTGCAGTAGTGGCGAAACGCTGCGTCCCTAAGATTGAAAAAATGAAGAACAAAGTTGTCATTATTGATGGCATTCGCAGCATATACGAAGCAGACGAATTCAAAAAGCGTTTTTCAAGGTTCAAACTCCTAGCCATTCACTCCTCGCCTGAAACAAGGTTCAAAAGGCTCTTTAGACGTAAACGGAGCGATGATCCCGCCTGTTGGGAAACTTTTTTGGAGCGGGATTGGCGAGAGCTTCATATTGGGCTTGGCAGCGTTATTGCTTCTGCGGATGTGATGATAGTGAATGAAGGAAAAAGAGCGGAGCTTAAAAGAGAAGTGGTAAAGTTTTTGGAGAACGTGACTAAAAGTGGACGAAGTAAGCGTGCAAGTAAAAGTGGAAGTTAATCCTACTGAAGATGTGGCAAAAGTTCGACAGGCTGTAGAAAACATTTTTGGCGGTTTACCACTTGAAGAGAAGCCTCAGCGTAGAGGCTGCTTGCTCTTAGCCCGAGCTAAAGATGTGGAAGGTTTGTCCAAGTTTGGCTATCTTCTACGCAGAGAACGCATTCGAGATGCCGCACGAGGCGTCTTGTTTCAGGGCTTAAAGGAGAACACTATTTCGTTCTGTTTGAACAAACAAGTTGCCTACGCGGGGCATGTGTCCTTCTGTGACCCAGTTGCAGAAAGCCCTCTTGGACCGATAAAAGTTAAGATCAAATGCAATAACCCAGTGAAACTTATTGATTGGCTTGCACCCAGAACCGTATAAAACGGAAAGGTGTGACACTTATCTAGTAGTGAGACACCCATTATGGCTAAAGCTGACATCGGCTTGTCTATGCTGCATTGTTTAGGCGAACCGTTTTCCAGCCTTTGCCAGAGACTGCAAGAGGTTACAGTAAACTATGTGGAATTGATTGACGATGGCTGGCACAGACTCGACCAAGAGCGGGTGAAGAAGCTTAAAGAAATCGGTGAATCACAAGGCTTAGCATATACGTTGCATGCACCCTTCGCAAACATCAACATTGCCGCACCAGCAGAAGACATGCGTAATTTCTTTCTTAAACGACTCGAAAAGTCTATGACTTTTACACGACAACTTGAATGTTGCCTCATGGTGTTCCATCCAGGTTTGCGGACAGGTATAAGTGGTTTTTATCCCGGCGTGGACTGGAAAACAAACATTGAATCGGTGCAGAAACTACTTAAACTGTCTAGAAAACATGGGGTGAAGATTGCAATTGAAAACGTTCCTGAGCAGTTTGGGTTCTTGGTGGCAAATGTTGAGCAGTTTTCCCTTTTTTTTAACAAGCTTGGCGAAGACATAGGCTTAGTATTAGATGTGGGGCACTCGAACATAAACGGTCAAACCCACGCTTTTATAGAAGCTTTCGGCGAGAAGATTGTTCATGTCCACGCACACGACAACGATGGAAAACGAGACTTGCACCTAGGAGTTGACAGTGGCGCTGTGAATTGGCAACAATTCGCAGCAGACATCAAAAAGATGAGGTTTGAAGGAATTGTAATGGTGGAATCCTACTACAACATAAAAGAAAGCATAGCAACGCTGCAAAAACTTTTCACTTGACATCAAGTAGTGGCAAATCAATCTTCATAAAGTCTTCAGCCACATCAACATTTGAAAAGCCTTTCCTAGCTTGGTTTAACAACAGATCGGGCTTTTTATAACGTGCGCTGATATGCGTTAAAATTAGCCGTTTTGCCTTTGCTTTTTTTGCTGTTTTCGCTGCTTGGCTCGGTGTAGAATGCCCATCTTCCTCGGCTCTTTCTGCAAGTTCATCATCAAATGTGCAGTCGTGGATAAGCAGATCGGCATTTTTAGCCAACTCCACAAGAGACTTTGAAGACCTACTGTCTCCAGTATAGACGATTTTCCTTCCCGGTCTTTTTGGATCAACCACTTTCTCAGGTTCGACAACTTTTCCGTTTGGCAACTTTACGGCTGACCCATGCTGAAGCTTCGACCACAGTACTCCTTCAGGAATGCCTAATGCTTTGGCTTTTTCTGGATAGAACTTGCCTAGACGCGGCTTTTCAACAAGGTTGTAAGCAAATGCGGGAGTCACATGGCTTGCACATGCTGCATATACCTCATACTCTTTCTCTTCAGAGATAAGCCCTTCACCTTCAATCTCAGCTATCTCAAGAGGAAACGTAAGAGCAAACTGCACAGTCTTTTCAATAACTTTAACGAAGTCTTCCAAGCCCACTGGTCCGTAAATTTCCAACTTCCTTGTACGGCCTAGCAACGACATTGTCTGGATCATGCCAGGTAAGCCAAGCATGTGGTCGCCGTGCATGTGAGTTATTAACACCTTCATTTTCCTGTTAAAGCCCAAACCCGCCTTTACCATTTGCCGTTGAACCCCCTCGCCACAGTCGAAGAGAATTAACTCGCCCTTTCTCCGGATTGCGACAGCTGGCAACGATCGCTTAGATGTGGGTATGCTGCCAGCCGTTCCGAGAAAAATCACTTGCAGACTCATCTACGCTTTCTCCAACACTACAATTTCTCTAGTGAGACTTCGGTGTACATAAACGAAGTGGGACTGAACATGTTTAAAACCTAAGGTTTCAGCTATCTCACTTATGTGAACCGTTTTTGGAGCTGCTGTGCAAATACGTTGTCCTTTCGCCACCCTATCACCGGACATTACTAGGAAATCCTGAATAATCTGCCTAGTCGTATATCCCAATGTAGACGCTGAACGACCATACGGCGGATCTGTAACTATACAGTCAAATTTCATTAACGGCAAATGCTTAGCGTCAGCAACCCCTAAACCCTCAAATTCTACATTAAAGAACCTCAGATTCCGCGAGCTCCCCCTAACCATACGCCTCTTAGCATCAAAACCCAACACCCGACAACCCAACAAACCAGCTTCTATAAGAAAACTGCCCGTGCCGCAGAAAGGGTCTAGAACTAAATCACCCCTTTTAGGCATGGCTAAATTGACCATGCACCTCGCCAACTTCGCTGGCATTGCTGAAGGGTGGAAAAAGGGACGTTTCCTGGGGCGCCTCTGCATGAAAGGAGTGGGTGCAATTTCTGCAAGTTTCAACCCGAAAAGAAAGCTGCTATCGGTTAATGTTCCGAAGAAAGTTTTCTTTGGCTGTTTAATGTTAACCTTTGCCCCCTTGACCTTGTTTAAGACGAGCTCGCCGAGTTTCCGTTCTAAATCCATACTGATCAAATTTCGCGCCGCCTCGCCCACCCGTCGAACACGCACAACAAAGCTTTCACTTTGCTGAAGAAAATTATCTAGCGAGACAGACTGCATAGCTCTCACGATTTCTGCAAAAGAAGCTTGACAATAGAATAGTTCTTGACAACAAATTCGCGTCAATGCAGCTCTTCCTCTAACAGGTTCAACTGCATCAACAGTTGTGTTCAGCCGCAGAACCTGTGATAACGTTTGCAACTCTTTATAAGGTATATCTTCAGTTTCCAGAATTGCTTTAAGTTCTGCGAATGGCAGGGTTTTATGCTCGCCTGAGAGAAGAAAGAAAAGCTTGGGCACCAATGTTTAGGCTCCTTACTAGATCAGAGCCTCAGCAATTATGGGCGCCACGGAAACGCCGCTTACAGGGCTTGGAACGCTGTCGGTGCCCACAACTTCGTCAGCTCCGCTTTGTATTATTTTTTCCTTAGCGTTGGCTATTAAGATAGGATGCACACAAGCAGCATACACTTTTGTTGCTCCTTGATTCTTTGCGTGGGCAACTGCTTTCATCATTGTTCCGCCGCTGCTTATTATGTCATCGAAGAAAATCGCAACTTTGCCTTTCACTTCAAGAGGTTTCTCTTCGATGCTGACTTTTCCCGTGTGGCGGTCTCTTCGAGTTAGAACGTAATCATATCCGCCCTTGAGCACGTCGGCAGCTTCTTTCGCTGTGGCTAAGCCTTTCTTGCCCATTGATAGCGAGACCGCACCCTTAAAGCCTTGGTCTCTGAAATATTCCGCCAACAGGGGAATGGCTGAAAGGTCTTTCACGGGAACGGTGAAGCCTTCTAAAGCCGCGGAGTTATGAGCGTTAACAGTGATTATTTGAGTGACTCCGCATGTTTTGAGTACGCCAACGACAGTCTTAGCGCTGAAAGCTTCGCCAGGGAGGAACACTTTGTCTTGGCGACTGTACGCAAAGTAGGGCACCACCGCCCTGATTCTTTTGGCGTCTTGATTTTTGGCTGCGGATGCCAACAAAAAGAGCTGCATCATTCGTGCATCTTGAGGTGGACTCGTGGTTTGAACGATTACAACGTCTTCTTCTTGTACGTCGCCGTCAATGCGTATGTAGCTTTCACCATCTGGAAATTTCTTGAAAAAAACAGGAACTAGTCTAGCTTTCAACTCCGTGGCAAGACTGTTCGCTAAGTCTTTGCTTGCCGGACCAGGCAGGATTATCATAGGTTGGTCTTCCGGTACTGTTCAAGGATTTCTTTGGCTCTGTCCATGCGTATTTTGCGTTCCTTTACCATTTGTTCGCTTACGATGTCAACGAGTTTATCGGTGGCGCCTGCTGCGATTGCTATGTTTCGGGCGTGCAGTCGCATGTGGCCTCGTTGGATGCCTTCATGTGTCAGAGCGCGGAGGGCGCCTAGGTTTTGAGCCAAGCCCACTGCGGTTATGACTTCAGCGAGTTCGTTAGCTGATTTTACGCCTAGAATTTTGAGTGCGATTTTGGCGATTGGGTGGGTGCGCACGGCGCCTCCGATTGTGCCAATTGCCATAGGCATTTCAAGCGAACCCACTAAGTCTCCATCTTTGCCTTTTTCCCATGACGATAGCGCTGTGTAATGGCCTGTACGGGCGGCATAAGCGTGGGCACCTGCTTCTATGGCGCGGTGGTCGTTGCATGTGGCGATGACAACAGCAATTGCGCCGTTGAGAATGCCTTTGTTGTGCGTCGCTGCGCGGTAGGGGTCTGCGGCTGCGAATTGGTAAGCCTGAACTATGCCGTCTACAATCTCTTCTCCGCCCACCGCTTCTTTGGGAAAAGTTGCGTGCGCTCGAGCCAAGCGTTTAGTGGCGAGGTTGCTGATGATGCGTAGGTAGACACGGCCGCCGGTTACCCTTTCTATCATTGGAGCAACCGCTTCTGCCATGGTGTTAACCGCGTTGGCGCCCATAGCGTCTCGGCAGTCAACGTGAAGCTCAGTTATGAGCATAGGACCAGTTGGAGTGTGGATTATTTTTGCGTCTAAATCTTTAGCCCCGCCGCCTACAGAGACGAGAACCGGGTCTTGTTCGTTGGCTTTTTCGAGAATCTCTTCTTTGTAAGTGTAGACTGCCATGCGAGCGCGGTGTGGGTCTTTAATGCCTACCGCTTGGATTTGACCTATCATAATAGGTGATGTGCTGCTAGTGTGGAATCCTCCGCTTTCGCGTGCCATTTTTGCGGCGTAGCTTGCCGCCGCTACGACGGAGGGTTCCTCTATTGCCATGGGGATAAGGTAGTCTCGTTTGTTGATGAGAAAGTTGACAGCTATGCCTAGGGGAACAGGGAAGGCGCCGACGACGTTTTCTATCATGCGGTCGGCAAACTCTAGAGGCAGTGCACCAGTGTTCTTGAGCAAATTTATTTCGTCGTCTGTTAAGTTGGCAAATTCTTTAACTACTCGAAGGCGTTCTTCTATCGGTAGCTTGTAGAAGCCTGTGAACGTGGAAGTTTTACTCATTGTTTGACACTTCAAAAGCTACCTAACGGTTGAAAAGGCATAAGAACTTAACTCAAACAAAGAAAACTCAAATTGAAGGGGAAAAAGTGTCTTTGTGGTTCGGACAGAAATTAAAGGGATAATGGAAGAAAATAAGGAGAAACAAAGCCCCAAGTACTAGATGCATTAACTAAAGATGCAGCTCAACATATCTTAATAATTGTTTCTTTGACTACCCTAGCTGACGCATCTGTTTTGAGTCCGTGGGTTTTAAAATGAGTTAAAACTACTTTGTGCCCTGCCTTCTCTAGCTCTGCAACTACTCTTTTTATTGATGGGACAGGTAAACCAAGTTTGTCACAAATCTTGTCCACCATATAATATGTGATAGGCGCATTTGTCTCTTCTCTCGTTAGAGCCAAAAGTCTACGAATCTTCTTTTTCTGCCTAAAATCTTTAATCTTTGCTTCTCTTTCCATATAAGCAACAAAATCTTCGTTGACGATTTTGCCTATCCAGAGGGGGCCTGCGATGCTCATCTTGTTGCCACATTCTAGGCACATCTCTTTCTTGCAATGGAACATTCCAGCTGATGCTTCTCTGTGAAAGCAGGCAAAGCAATGAGTGATATAACCCATGTTCTTGAGGCTGTCATCTGCTTTTTTGGCTCCATAGTCAGCCGCAGCGTAAAGCCTAATGTAATGCTCCGAGCTGTGACTAAACATAACTTTAACGCCAACATCATATTTAGCCGCAGTCTTTGCCAAAGCCCCAGCCAACAGACGCACAGCCAACTCGTGACAATACTCAGTTCGCAACGGTCTTCCACCATACTTTCGCACGCAGGCTTTAGGATGTACGCCGCACAAAGGAGCTAAGTCGGTAGCGGTTAACGCTAACAACCCACCTCTTCGCATGGCTCTCAACGCGGAGTCTACAAAGGGCATCGGCGAGCCAAAAGGATCAATGTCAACGTAGTCAAATCGTTTTCTAGGTGCTGCAAAACGACTAAGCAAAAAATTGGCGTCCTCATTCTCCACATCAACCTTGCCCACCAACCTGTTCTTCTCAACGTTAAACTTCGCCAATCGACTGGCTTCACCATTAATGTCGTTAACAACTACCTTTCCCACGCTATCAACTTCACTTGCCAACCTTATCCCCCGAATCCCGCAGCCAGCCAATGGCTCACAAACAGTCAACTCGCGTCCAATAAGTCGTTGAAAAGCCTGCAATGCTAAAACCGCCAAATCACGATTCAGCTCCATTACAGGATTGTAAAACACAGGCGCTTTCGAAGGCGCATAATCTGAGGGCTTCTCCACAAATGCCGCAAGCCTTGGCACAACAACCTCAACCATGCCCTCAACAACAGCCTCTGTAGGAAAAGAAAAACTCAACCTCGTCACTCGACCAGAAAACACGTTAGTCTCCAACACTTAAAAACAATTCACAAACATATGATGAAAACAAGATGAAACGACTCACATTCATAACTGGTCCTCCAAGAACAGGAAAAACAACTGTATTGCTTAGAGCCGTAGAGAAACTAAGAGCAAAAGGCTACAAACTAGGCGGCATGACCAGTCAAGAAATTCTAGAAAGAGGCATTCGAGTAGGCTTCGAAATCCGCGACTACGCATCGGGCAGAAAAGGATGGCTCGCACACACTCGTCAACCCGTAGGTCCTCGAATCGGCAAATATCGAGTCAACCTTGACAGCCTTAACTCGATAGGTGCCACATCCATACTGAACGCCCTAAAAGACGCAGACATAGTGCTGATTGACGAAATTGGCCCCATGGAGTTATTCTCCCAAGCTTTCAAGGAGGCAGGGCAAAAAGCAATTAACAGCTCTAAACCAGTGCTTGGTACAATTCATTACCACGCCCAACATCATCTTGTTAAACAAATCAAGTCAAGAAATGACGCGGACATAATTGAAGTTACTCAAGAAAATAGAGACCAGCTTCCAACTTTGATTGTTGATAAAATTATTAAGTTTAGTAGATAAAGACTGTGTGAAGACGGTCTATATGCAAATATTAGGCGTAGATGAAGCAGGCCGCGGCTGTGTTATCGGTCCCCTAGTTATTGCAGGAGTTTTAATAGATGAAAGAAGCGAGCCTAAACTTTTTGAGCTTGGAGTGAAAGACAGCAAACTTTTGTCACGTCACCGACGGGAACAACTAGCCAAAGAAATTGAACAGGTTGCCATAGACACATACGTCATCAAGCTTTCTCCATCTGAAATCGACAGAGCAGTCAACAGTCGAAGAAAGCTACACAAGCTTAACCGTCTAGAAGCCAAAACCATGGCAAAAGTAATCGAGGCGCTTAGACCTGACATTGCAATCGTCGACGCTTCTGACGTCTTACCCGACCGCTACAAACAGCACATCACAGAGTGCCTCTCTTTTCAAGTGCAAGTGGTATCAGAACATAAAGCAGACAAAAACTACCCAGTGGTCTCTGCTGCTTCCATAATCGCCAAAGTTGAAAGAGACCGCAGCATAGACGAACTAAAAGCTCAACATGGTGACTTTGGAAGCGGCTACATGGCAAACCCTAAAACCATGGCTTTCCTTGAAACTTTAGTGAAAAAATATGGTGCATACCCAGATTTTGTACGTCGCTCTTGGAAGCCCGCAAAAACTGCTAAAACAGACGCAAAAATGAAACAAACCCAGCTACATAAAACATGATTAAAGCTTAGCCATCAAATCTTCAGGGGTCTTAATTTTTTCAAAATCTTCACGGTGAATGAGAGGAACATTGTCAGCGGAAACTTTTTTACTGCCCGTAATAAATATAGGCTGTGCCTCTACCATTTTGCTAATACTCGCAATCTCTTCAGTTCTAACCTCGAAATTCTGCTCTTTCTCGTAGACAATTGACCCTAAAAGACTAATGTCGTTTTCCGGAGTTTTTGCAACAAAATCAAAAGGAGCCCGCCCTATTTGAAAAACTGTAAAGTTAAACCGAAGCAGCTTCCTAATGACAAACTGAAGAAAGCGGCTTTCACTAATTATGCGTTTTGCAGCGGCAAAAAAGCCTTCAGTTTTTTCTGGATATTGAAAAATGTCAATGGACTTCACAACAGGCATGCCCAAGACCCACTCAAGCTTATAAGCCGTTGAAACAGAAGCTTTTGTCATTTCTCGTTCATAACCATAAAGCGTTCTCCGTGAAACGCCCATAATCTCCGCCATTTTACCTATAGACAGCCCCTTCTTCAGCCTCTTCTTTCTAATTGCTGTCCCATCCAGTCTTGCATAGTATCCTCCCGGACCCGCTTCAATCAGCGGTCCTACTCCTTTGAGAAGAGCATCTTCGAGAGTTTTAATAGTAACTGCACCCACATTATATCTTGAATATACTGTATCGTTTTCTAACGGTTTGCTTCGAGTTTTTTTGCAAACGAAAAGTGACGCTCCAGAGAAAAACCTAGCCATAGTCATGAGTCCATCTGCGTCTTTTGCATACACATTCCCAATATTAGGGTGGACTTTGACGAAGGCAAGTTGTTTTTCTTTTCGCGCTACAAAGTCAAAACAGCTCGGTCGTACACAACATCTTTGCGAGAGGTAGAAGCCTGCTCTTTCGAAAAGGGATTCAGCGTTGTCCAGAATTTCCACCCTGTCCATCTCCTCCCCCGACGTCACAAATCAATACGTAAAGGTTGAATATAAACATACTTGTAAATTCAAATGTTAGAATCAGATACGGATGGGGTTTGCAGTTTAGATTTTTGATACAATCATCGCATGTGCTTTTTCGTATGGTTCAAGTTGTACAAATTCCTTTATAGCGAAACCACGGCTTTTCAGTATATTTACTTCTTGCCTGTACACTTCGACTGGTTTTTTGGTGACGTCGATGCTTTGTGACTTAACCGCCAGCATGGTCCATCCGTTCTCCTTTAAGAAAAGCTCTGCGTTGTCAGCCAAAACTTTTGCTTGTTCGGGCTGCGCTATGTCGCAATAAATGTCGTCCACTTTCTCTACAAACATCGCATATTTCTCCGGCATTCTTGCGTCTTCCAGTATCGGTGTCATGTTGGAGCGAAAAGCGCATACGTTGTTTATTAATTCGCGCATGGCACGTGCCGCAAATTCCACACAGTAGACATGCCCTTTTTCTCCCACCATGTCTGAAACGTGGCTGGCTGTCGTTCCTGAGGCTGCTCCTAGATACAAAACCTTATTATCTTGTTGTATGGGCACTGTTGTTAATCCTTTCAAGATAGCTGCTGCAAGTTTACTACGGAAAGGATCCCAGAGCCTATATTCGATGCCTTTGAAGGAGATTAAACGTTCGCCATAGACGTTCCTTCTTGGAATCAAATTTTCAGTAGCCAATCTCCGTGTGCCGTCTTCTAATGTGATCCAGTAGATTCCAGAGAATTTTGAGTGTGGTTTAACGTCTGCGGCCACGTTTCTTTCTCCTTTTATGGAGGGGTTGAAACTTATTTTTCTTTTTACGTTCTTTGGGTGATGGTGGTTTTTGGTATTTCTCTTTGATCTCAACAACTCGTTTTTCCAAGGCTGCTTTCAGGGAGTCGCCGATGTATCTGTTGCTGAAGGCGTCGGTTCTGGCTGCTATGGCTAGTTTTCCCGCTAATGCTCTTGACATTTTTCCTCTTTGCCATTTTTTTGCGTCATGGATTAGGGCGTCTTGAAATATGATCCCGTGTTTTGGCGGTCGCGTTCCCGTTTTCAAGGCTCTGAAGAGGGCTTTTTCTGCACCTAGAACTTGGATTGTGCTTGCAGGCATTTTTGCAAGGTTAGTTATTCCTCCAGCTAATGCTATAAGACGAGCCGCTAGCAGAGAGCCTACTAGGGCTTGGACATTGGGCGCCACCTCTTCCACTGTTGAATCTGCATAGCTTTGCAGAGCTTGTCGCAAGCTGTAGAGTTCTAATGTTTGTTTGCAGAGACTTTGTATCCGTTCAATATCTATGTCGGCTAGTTCTGCTCCCATGGAGTTTTCTACAGCTTCTGCAATTTGCACAGCCTTGTTTGCAGGTAAGCCTTCTCTATTCAGATTTTCTACAATGAAGTTCAGTCGTTTTCCAAGGCTTAAGACGAGTCTTGCATAGGTTTCATGTTTTTCTATCATGCGGTCGAGTTCAGGGAAATGCAGGCCATACCATTCCCGTATTCGACCCATGAACAAATTAGTAGTTTTATCCAAGTCGTCAATGCTTAGTATGGCTTGAGCAACCATCAAGTCTCTTTTTTCTCCTGCCTTTTTCACTCTTAATCGAGTAAGTTCTACAGAAACTTCACGAGTCAGCTTTCGCAGTTTTTGTGGTTGCTTAACAAATCCAACTTCTATGGCGAATTTCTCCATGTTTTTGCGTAAAATTTCACCTTGTAAAGAGGGGTGAGCAACACTAACTTCCACTTTCAGTTTTTCCTCTACAGTTCTTGCAATTATAGCATTCTCAAAAACAAAAGCAGTAAAGCCTTTTTTCTTAAGTCGCTGAACTAAGGAAGTTACTTCGTCAATTGCTTTTCCAGCATCAATCAAGTTTAGTTTTTCGGCTATGAGCTTGGAGTCTTTCCTAAACAAGATTTTATCAACCAGTTGAACGTCTTCGCCGAAACCTAAAACGCCTATTAAAGATACTATAATAGTTGCCTTCATGCTTTTATCCTCACCATAGATGCCATCAATCAAAGCCTTTCCTAAACTTTATCTCTGCTAGTGAATAACCTTTACTGAAAATGGAGTATTCCACATGACTAATCGTTTACTGGTAGAAATTGCGCGTTTGAAGCTAGCTAACCCAACGATGCTTGCAGCTGGAATATTAGGCATGTCAAGGTTGACGCTGAAACGGGTAGCAGAGGCAGGCGCCGGCGCAGTCGTCACAAAATCTCTAGGCTTGAAGCCTCGCAGCGGCTACACAAACCCTACAGTAGCTCAAGTTGAAGGAGGACTAGTTAATGCCATGGGTCTCCCCAACCCCGGCATTGAGCATTTTGCTCAAGAGATGCAACATATAAAAGGAATTAAAGTTCCGATGATTGTGAGCATCTACGCCTATTCGCCACAGGAATTCACAATGACAGCGAAAAAAGCCTTGAAAACGGGCGCAGAGGGGCTGGAGCTAAATGTCTCATGTCCTCACGCTGAGAGGACTGGAGCTGAAATTGGACAAGACCCGAAACTAGTTGAAGAAGTTGTGAGAGAGGTTAAGAGAAGCGTTGAAAAACCAGTTTTCGTCAAATTGACACCAAACGTTGCTAACATTGCAGAATTAGCTAAAGCCGCAGAAAAAGCGGGAGCCGACGCCATAACCGCCATAAACACAGTAAAAGCCATGGTCATAGACATAGAGACAGCTAAACCAATCCTCGGAAACAAGATGGGCGGCTTGTCTGGCTCTGCAATAAAGCCTATAGCAGTAAGATGTGTATATGAAATTTACGATGTCGTGAAAATTCCGATTATCGGGTGTGGGGGGATAGATACGTGGAAAGACGCCGTAGAATTCATGCAAGCAGGTGCCTCTGCAGTTCAAATAGGAACTGCAATAGCCACAAAGGGATTAAGCGTGTTTAAGCAAGTAACTTATGGAATTGAAGCCTTCTTGAAAAAGAAAAAGTTTGGAAGCGTGAAAGAAATTGTCGGCCTGTCTCACCGAAACTAATTTTCTAAGAACAGTTAGAATCAAGAAAATAGTTAAAGAAAGCCCAATGGTTAAAACGTTCTTCTTCAATGACAAACTCTGCTCTCAAGGCAAGCCAGGCCAGTTTATTATGGTTTGGCTTCCAAGCTTTGACGAAATCCCCATGAGTATTTCTTCAACCCATCCCAACGGTTTGGCATCGATGACAGTGGCCGACATTGGTGAAGCTACAATGCTTTTACACCGAAAAGAGAAAGGGGATATTGTTGGCGTTCGAGGTCCTTTCGGTAACAGTTTCAAACTTGTTAAGGGTAATGTTCTCCTTGTGGGTGGCGGGACTGGAATTGCACCGTTGATTTTTCTTGCAGAGAAATTAGTTAAATCGAAGACTGGAATGACTTTTCTATTAGGAGCAAAAACAAAAGAAGAGTTGATTTTCTTGTCTAAGATAGACAGCATGCTTTCAAAAACAGAAGCCAGAATAATTGCCTCAACCGAGGATGGAAGTCACGGCTATAAAGGTGTTGTAACCGAGTTGGCTGAAAAGACCTTGGCTGAGAAGAAGTTTGATATGATTTATGCCTGTGGAAAGGAGCTGATGCTTTTCAAGATTTTCATGTTAGCCGAGAAACATGAAACACCGTTACAGGAAAGTATGGAGAGGCTTATGCGTTGTGCTATAGGCTTGTGCGGCAGCTGCACCATTGGCAAATATCGAGTATGCGTTGACGGCCCCGTCTTTACGAACAAACAACTTCAGGAAGTTAAAGACGAGTTTGGGCGCTTCAAAAGAGATTTTAACGGCAGGAAAATACCAGTTTAAGGCTTATAGCAAAGGTTTGGCTTATGAGAGCAACAGCAATCGCCCACCCCATTCAAGGACTGGTTAAATATCATGGCTTAAAGAATCCTAAGCAACGAATTCCCTTTCACGACAGCATTTCAGTGTGCATCGACGCTTTATACACCATAACAACAGTAGAAGTCAACAGCTCTCTTAAGGGAAACATCATTGTGATTAATGAAAAATGGGTGACTGGCCAAGATAAGAAAAGAGTTGGAATCGTTTTAGACAAGTTGAAAAAGTTGGCAGAATATCTAGGGTTTTTTAAGATAGTTTCCCGAAACAGTATCAAGACTGGGAAAGGTTTAGGCTTTTCAGCGTCTGGGTTTGCAGCTCTTGGAGCAGCAGCAAGTAAAGCATTAAGTCTGGACCTCGATTACGTCTCACTTTCAGAAATTGTAAGATTGGGTGCCGGTTCAGCCACAAGAAGTCTTGCAGGAGGCTTCGCGTTATGGTACGCAGACAAGAATGGGCACTCTTACGCTGAACAACTATCCTCGCCAGACAACCCAAGCTTCTCGATGATCATCGTACCCATTCATTCCAAGATGAAGACAGACGAAGCCCACGCTGAGGTAGTTAGCTCCCCACTCTTCCAGGCAAGGCTCGTAAACATAGACCGTTTGATAGAGACGATGAAATCAGCCATAATGAAGGGTGACACTGCCACAATTGGTCGGATTGCCGAGGAAGACACGCTTAATCTTCATGCGATTACTATGACTGGTAAATCACACTTGGTTTTATGGGAGCCAGATACAATTCGATTAATACGTGAAGTGAACAAGCTGCGAAACAGTGGCGTAGAATGCTGGTATTCCATCGATACTGGGCCATCAGTCTTTGTTAACACGTTTCAAAGGCACATCTCTGCTGTTGCTGACAGGCTTGTTGAACTGGGGTTTTCAGATGTGATTATCAGCGGGGTCGGAGGCAAGCCGAAGCTGACTGATAGGCATCTTTTCTGAAAGAGTGATTCAAAAAAGTTATATGCTGGTATGGTGTTTTCTGTGTTTGGCGGGATGTGTTAATGAAAGGTGACCGTCAAATTCGAAGCTGATTCTAAACGCTGGCTCACCATGGGCTATCGCCCGCTTGAACTTGAACAAAAAATCCGCGAATTCTGGGAAAAAAGCCATACAGCAGAGAAACTAGAACAGCTGAGACTGAAAAAGAATAAAGGCTTTTTGGGTTATGTGGAAGGCCCTCCGACACTAAACGGATACCCTCATGTAGGTCACGTTCGCGGGCGAGTGATGAAGGATTTACGTTATCGCTGGAAGTCAATGCAAGGTTTTTACGTTCCTTTCTGGACGGGTTGGGACTGCCAAGGGTTGCCAGTTGAGTTGGAAGTAGAACGCCAATTAGGTGTAAAGAACAAAAAAGATTTGCTGGAGCGGGTGGGAGAAGAACGATTCGTAGCCGAGTGTAAGAAGGCTATAATGAAGTATTATGATGCTTGGCACGGCGCTGATGTTAAAGCAGGTGTGTTCATAAACGACACAAAAGCCTACTGGACGTACTTAGACGAGTATATAGAGCGCGAATGGAATTACCTCAAACGTGCTTGGGAGCAAGGATTACTTGGCGAAGGCTACTACGTTGTGGCTTACTGTCCCCATTGTCAAACCTCGCTAAGCAACGCTGAAGTAGGCATGGGCTACGAAGAGGTTGAAGACCCCTCGCTTTACTTTAAGTTCAGAGTCGCAAAGACAAAAAACGAGTATTTCCTCGTCTGGACCACAATGCCCTTTACGTTAGTTACAGATTTGATGTTAGCAGTACATCCAGATGCAGAATACGTCAAAGTCAAGGTGAAAGACGAAACTTGGATAATGGTGAGTCAGCGTGTAGAACCTACGATGCAAGAACTTGAAATCCAAGATTATACAGTTATAGACGCTGTTTTGGGTAAAGAGTTGGAGGGAATGAAGTACGAGTATCCATTTTTGGACGTTGTTCCGAAACAGCGAGAACTTGATAAACACCCCTTTGTGCACATGGTTGTTTGTGAAGACTTTGTGGATGTAACGGCTGCTACAGGCGTCGTTCATCTGGCGCCCGGAAACGGTGAGGAGGACTTCGTTGTTGCGCAGAAACGCAAAGTTCCCGTCTTCGCTCCCTTTGACGACGAAGTTAACTTTACTAAGGATGCAGGTGTGTTCGCTGGTTTGTTTGCAAGAGACGCAGATGATGTGGTTGTAGAGAAGCTGCAAAAAAAGAACTTACTGGTGTCGGTAAAGCGAATACGCCATGAATATCCAACTTGCTGGCGTTCGCATCACAAACTCGTGTGGTTTGCCAGAAGAGAGTACTACCTTTGGACAAACAAAATAAATGACAGAATAGTTAGAGCTGCAGAGAAAGCCAGATATTATTATGGACCCCCGAAAAACCGCTTCTTGGCGTTTCTCCGAGAAAGTAAACCATGGTGCTTCTCAAGGGAAAGAGTTTGGGGAACTCCCCTACCAGTTTGGAAGTGTACACAATGCGAGCACAAAGTCCTAGTGTCGAGCAAAAAAGAGCTGTTCGAGAAAGCTCTAGGGCGTCCTAAAGGTCATTTTGAGCTTCACAAGCCATGGATAGACCGTATCGTGTTTAAATGCGAAAAGTGCGGAGGCAAAATGCACCGTGAACCTTTCGTGCTGGACACTTGGCATAATAGTGGCGCTGCGCCCTATGCAAGGTTTACTGACGAAGAGTTTGAACGTTACGTGCCGACTGACTTTCTTGTGGAAGCCATAGATCAGACACGTGGATGGGCAAACACGTTGTTGCTTGAGCATGTTATATTGGCTGAAAAGGCAGAATCGCCCTATAAGGCATTTCTGTTTTATGGTCACGCTTTAGACGAGAAAGGACGCAAAATGAGTAAGAGTCTCGGCAACGTCATCGACGCCAACGATGTGCTTGGCAAATACTCAGCTGACCTCTTCCGTTTCTACATGCTTTGGAAATGTTCACCAATCGACTCGATGAATTTCGACGTGAAAGAACTTAGCAAGCGGCCTTATCAAGTTCTCAGCACCCTCTACCACCTATATCGTTTCTTCATGCAAAACGCGGAATACGACAGTTTCGACCCGCTAAAGCATACATTAGAATGGGCAAAGGTAAACAATACCTTAAAACTACCAGACAGTTGGTTGCTTTCAAAACTGCAAAGCACCGTAAAGCGTGTAACTGAGAAGTTTGAAAGTTGTGAATTCAACTTTGCTCTCTCGGATTTGGAAGAGTTTGTTGTTAATTTTCTAAGCCGCCAATATGTTCCTATGGTAAGACATGAACTTTGGAGCGACGATCAAGAAACCAGAAACCGCAGGCTCACAGTATACGCTACTCTCTGGCAGACACTTAAAACCTTGAATTTACTCTTTAACCCAATCACGCCGTTCCTATGCGAAGCCATGTACCAGCAGGTTCACAAAAAGCTAGACAAAACATTGCTGGAATCGGTAAACTTCGAGGAATGGCCAACGCTAAATGAAAAACTGGCAGACTTGGAGCTGGAACGTAACTTTGACGTACTTCTCAAATACGTCTCCCTAACATACTCTGCACGGCAGAAAGTTAAACTGAAGCGCCGATGGCCGCTGAAGAAAGTGGTGTTGGCAGGATCGAAGAACGCACAAAATGCTGTGAAAGAGCTTGAAGACTTGTTTCTTGAACTTGCAAACGTAAAAGCTGTCGATTATGTCGACACGCTGGCAGAAATGAGCCTTGAAATGCGTAAGAACGGAAGTTTAGCCTCAGAAAACAACATGCATACATTAGTCGATACACGCCGAGACGAAGCGTTACTGGGAGAAGGTTTGATGCGTGACCTGGCTCGACGTGTTCAAGCACTGCGTAGAGAATTAGGGTTTATGCCCACAGAAGTCTTAGAAGCGGTTTACCTAGCAGAACTAGATGCTGAAAGCACAAAACTGTTAAGACCCCACTTGAAAACCATGGCAGAGCTGGTTCGCACGAAAAGGGTGCATCTACAGAGAGCCAGAAGTAAACTTGAAGCAGAATGGAATGAATACAGGCTAGACAACAAGAAAGTGTTTGTAGCCATACCCTAAGAATCACTTTTATTCTAGAAAATGAACAGGCAGAGCGCAAATATCGCAATCAACGAGACAGCAACCAGTTTTCTTGAAGTCGAAAGCTTTGAAACATCATCCAAAGGTCCTGGATGCTTATACATGGAAAGGAAGAGAACAAAAGCCAACATCAGCAACTGCCCTGTGAATAGAAGTATTAAAATTGAAACTAAGGTAAAAATGGTGCGGGCAAAGTCGTTGTTAATGATGCTTCTTAAGGTGTGACCTCCATCAAGCATCCCAGTAGGCAGCAAATTGAGCAAAGTGATGAACATTCCTATCCAACCTGCAAAAGCCACAGGGTGCAAATAAACAACATAGTTGCCTGGACCCGGAGATTTTACTATAACATTCATAAGAAGCAAAAAGAGCGGTGATATAGGAAGCCCTCCTGGCAGAGGCTCAGTCAGAAGCTCTATAGGGGACATTGCAAGGCCAATAGCAGAAACAAAAACTGTCACGATAAATCCAGCGATTGGTCCGCTAGCACCTATGTCAAACAAAGCATCTTTATTTGGCGCCGTCTCTTTCTGTACAATAACCGCACCGAACGTCCCGATCCCTAATAAAAACCCAGGTATTGGAGGCGGCCCTGGAATGAAGTATGGCATTGTTGCCTCCATGTCATGGTGGTTTGCGGCGAATTTGTGACTCATCTCATGAACTCCCAATATTCCCAACAATGCTAACGTGAAACTAGCAGCTCCCATCCACGGATCTAATCCATATTCGACAAGATCAAGAGAGAGAACATAACCAGTTGTGAAAACTGTAACAATGGTTAGTAAAAGGAGTACCACATTGATTATTGGGCGGCTTGGCTTTGTCTTCGGTTTTGGCGCGACCTTCAACACGTTTCTTCCATTTTTCTCTCTTAGCACAAGTGTAAAGCCTATATTAGTCAAACTTCTAACGAGCCTAGTAAAAGCTTGTTTCGAGTCTGGTTTTAGTCTCAAGTAAAATGTTGGGACACCATGATCTATCAAAGCCTCTTCTACATCAAACTCCGCAGAAACTAAGGGTTGAACTTGGTCAAACTGATAAACAAGGGTGGAATCTGTTGGCGGTTCCGGAGAGGGAGAGGGTGGTTTGCTCATGGATGTCGACCACTCTGTTGTTTTAGAGTATTAGACGATTACGGAATTTAAGCATTGGTTTTCCTTTGGCGGTATTCATGTTCAGAATTGGAACTACTAAAAAATGTCTAACAACGCTCTCTCAATATAACTTCTTATTCTGTGTCTTCGAGGCCTTTCTCTAGAGGTCAGTGACTTCAACTTTCTCGATCCTTTTGCATCATGGAATTGTTTGGCATTCTTCAGATAACTCTTCCAAGATGTCTCTCTTGATTTTCTCTGGTTTTTCACTAATAGATTCATGAACAAGCAAAGCTTTAATAACTATCTTTTTAGCCATTCTATCTTACCTCACTTGTAAAGACTGAGTTTTTCATATTAATCATTTATCGATGACTCGGAATCCGAATCTGGTTACCTTCTCCCTTTTTCACAGAGGTAAATTCTTAAAAGCTAAACTACGTTTTGGTTGTTGGAAGGTTTCAGATGAATTTGAAGATGTTGACTGTGGGTTCGTTGTTTACGAATTGCTATGTGGCTTGGTGCAGCAAGACTAGAGAGGCGATAGTGATTGATCCGGGTTTTAATCGTCAAAGCGAAGCTGGAAAGGTTTTAGATGTTTTAAAAGAAAATGTATTGGAGGTTAAGTTCATTGTTGATACACATGGGCATCCTGATCATACCTGTGGTAATGGTATTGTCAAGAGTGTGACTGGTGCGCCTATTTTGATTCATAAACTGGATGCGGATATGTTGGGTAAGGGGGGAAAAGAATTAACTGCATTATTTGGATTTCACGTTTCGTCGCCTGCTGCTGATGGCTTTTTAGATGATGGTGATGTGGTTAGGTTTGGGGAGGTTGTTTTGCGGGTTTTGCATACGCCGGGGCATAGTTTCGGAAGCATTTCGCTTGTTGGTGAGGATTGTGTTTTTACTGGTGATACATTGTTTGCGGGTTCGATTGGCCGTGTGGATTTGCCTGGCGGTTCTGGTAAGGAGATTATGCGGTCTTTGCGGGAGAAGTTGGCTGTTTTGCCAGATAGGCTTGTTGTTTATCCAGGTCATGGTTTTGAGTCTACGATTGGTGAGGAAAAGAGGAGTAACCCGTTTTTGCAGAAGGGTTTTGATGTTTCGCTTTTGGGGTGAGTGTGTATTGCTCTCTAGACTAGGCTCTGTATTATATATTTCTAATAGGTGGCTGTTAGAATTCTGAATGTGAGAGAAGTGGGGTAGGTGGGAAGGGGAAGTTATTTTTTGCGAACAATTTTTGGTTGACTGAACTACAAGTTCATGAGGCCTGTGAGGCATTAAATGGAAAATACGAGCGGAAATGGCGAGTATGGACGTAAAGCTTGGGGCAAATAAGTTTACAGTATCCCTTCGTGGTAAGGTTTATTAGCGACAACTATGACTTTATGGCTTTAGCTCCAAAAACCACCACAAAAAATATAAGGAGACCCGCCTTTTCGGGTTGGATGATACCCAGCCCCGTTGGAGGAAATTCCCAGTTTGGAAAAAAAGCTCCCTAAAAGACCTCCCCTTCAATCTAAGTTAAACGACAGTTTTTTGGAGGCAAACTAAAAATGTCAGAAATCACCCAAGACGAATTCTTACTTCTCCAAAAATCCTTCTTCAAAGAAAAAGGACTAGTCAGACAGCACTTAGACTCCTACAACGAATTCATCGACCATGGACTACAACAAATGATAGACGAAGCCGGCGAAATAAAAATTGAACTCCCAGAAACTCCCTACAAAATAAAACTGGGCCAAGCATGGATAATTGACCCACAAACCCGCATAAGCGGCCCCTACGTAACCGAAGTTGACGGCACAAAACACGAAATCTTCCCCATGGAGGCAAGATTCCGCAACCTCTCCTACGTTGCGCCTATAGCTATCGAAATGACCCCAATAATTGACGGAAGAGAACAGGACACAGAACTCGTCTTAATAGGCAACATCCCCGTAATGCTCAAATCAAAACTATGCGTCCTCTCACAACTACAGCCAGATGAACTAATACTTTACGGCGAAGACCCAAACGACCCAGGTGGATACTTCCTTATAAACGGTTCAGAACGTGTAACCGTTGCCCTTGAAGACTTGGCGCCAAATCGAATACTCGTAGACATCGACACTAGAGGCGCACACCCAGTTTACCAAGCGAAAATCTTTTCCACAACCGTAGGCTTCAGAGCAAGAATAGAATTACGCCTAAAATCAGATGGCGCTATTTATGTCACGATCCCCGGCGTCCCATCAGAAATTCCCTTCATAGTAGTGATGAGAGCCCTCGGATTAGAATCCGACAAAGAAATAGCTGAAGCAGTCTCACCCGAGCATTCCATGCAAAACATGCTTGAACTTTCCTTCGAAAAAGCCATAGGAATAGAAACCATTAAAGAAGCCCTTGAATACATAGGCAACCGCGTAGCATACGGACAAGTATTGGAATACCGCATTCAAAGAGCCCAGAACATTTTAGACAGAAACTTTCTCCCCCATCTAGAACGCACCCCCGAAAAACGCAAAGACAAAGCCATCTTTCTCGGCGAAATGGCTTGCCGCGTAATAGAACTAAAACTTCGAAAACGCACAACCGACGACAAAGACCACTTTAAAAACAAAAGACTAAAACTCGCCGGGCCACTCCTTGCAGATCTTTTCCGCATCGCCTTCAGAAACTTATGTAGAGACATAAAATACCAACTGGAAAGAATGGGATTCAAACGACAAATGATTACCGTTTCCGCTGCTGTACGCCCTGGCATAGTTTCAGACAGGCTTCGGCATGCATTGGCAACGGGCAATTGGGGTAGAGGAAGAGTAGGCATAACACAACTCCTCGACAGAACAAATGTCATTTCAACTCTTAGCCATCTACGTAGACTACAGTCACCCCTGAGCCGTAGCCAACCAAACTTTGAAGCCCGCGACTTGCACCCAACACACTGGGGACGCCTATGCCCAAACGAAACACCCGAGGGCTCAAATTGCGGCCTAGTGAAAAACCTCGCCCTTTCCGGATGCATATCCGTAGCTGTAAGCCCTGAAAAAGTAAGGCGCGTTATTTACAATATGGGCGTCATTCCAGCCCAAGACGCAAACAGAGAACTCCGCCTTTCAGGCGCGAAAATCTTCATAAACGGATCTATAATAGGATACCACCCCTACCCCGCAGAACTCGTCTACGAGTTAAGAAACAAACGCAGAAGAGGAGAAACTCCTTCGGAAATAAACGTCGCCCACTTCAAAACTGTAGACAGAAGAGAAGAAGTTTACATTAATTGTGGCGAAGGCCGAGTTCGACGACCACTTATAATAGTCGAAAACGGCGTCTCCAAACTTCAGCCAGAACAAATTGATAAAATCCGCTCCGGCGAATGGTCATGGGAAGACCTTGTCAAAAACGCAATCATAGAGTATATCGACGCAGAAGAAGAAGAAAACATCTATGTAGCTCTAAGCTTCGACGAAATATCGCCTAAACACACCCACGTAGAGCTGTCATCCTATACGATCCTCGGCATATGCGCCTCCCTAATACCTTATCCGGAACACAATCAGTCACCTCGAAACTCGTACGAAGCAGCCATGGCAAAACAAGCCCTTGGCGTCTACGCAACTAACTTTGGTCATCGTGCAGACTCTCGCTCCCACATCTTGCATTACCCTCAAGTTCCCCTCGTCAAGACGAAACCTATGGAAATTTTAGGCTACAACCAAAGACCTTCAGGACAAAACTGCTTAGTTGCAGTAATATCTTATGAAGGATACAACATGGAAGACGCCCTCATCTTCAACAAAGCGTCAATAGAACGCGGCTTGTGCCGTTCTACCTTTTATCGAATTTACGAAGCTGAATGCCGCCAATACTTAGGAGGATTAAAAGACCGATTTATTACTCCTGAAGCAGGTATAAGAGGCTTCAGAGGCGAACAATACTATCGCTTACTTGAGCCTGACGGCATTGTAAGCCTTGAAGCAGACGCGGTTGGCGGCGATGTCCTCATAGGAAGAACAAGCCCACCTAGATTCCTCGAGGAATACAAGGAATTTGAAGTGAAAGGCCCCTCAATGCGCGACACCTCTGTGGACGTAAGACAATCAGAAACCGGCGCCGTTGACGCCGTTTTTATCACAGAATCTAAGGAAGGAAGTAAACTCGTCAAAGTCAAAGTACGTGACCAACGTATTCCAGAGTTAGGCGACAAATTTGCCTCACGCCATGGACAAAAAGGCGTCGTCGGAATGATCATACCTCAAGAAGACCTTCCCTTCACCGAATCGGGCATCGTTCCCGACATAGTCATAAACCCCCATGCTATTCCTTCGCGAATGACCATCGGCCAATTTCTGGAATCTATGGCTGGAAAAATGGCTGCAGCCCGTGGAAAACTTGCTGATGGAACACCATTCATTAACGAAAAATCCAGTGACATAAAACAGACATTAATCAAATGCGGCTTCAGCCACACTGGAAGAGAGGTTCTCTATAGCGGTGTAACGGGTGAAAAATTTGTCGCAGATATTTTCGTAGGGGTAGTTTACTATCAGAAACTTCACCACATGGTCTCTGACAAGATTCATGCTAGAGCACGTGGACAAGTGCAGATGTTAACGCGGCAGCCTACTGAAGGTAGGGCAAGAGGCGGCGGATTAAGGTTTGGCGAGATGGAGCGAGACTGTTTGATCGGTCATGGTGCGGCGATGCTTTTGCAAGACCGACTTCTCGAAGAATCAGACAAATACCTTCTATATGTTTGCGAAAACTGTGGCTACATAGCTTATTATGACATAAAACAACGCTCATATGTTTGCCGCATATGCGAAGAAAACGCACAGATTTCTCCAGTAGTTATCTCTTACGCTTTCAAGCTTTTGTTGCAGGAACTGATGAGCCTTTGTGTTGCGCCTCCTCTAAAACTGAAGGAGCGGGCTTAGAATGGCACTTGAAGAAATTTCTCACAAAGTAATTGATAAGCTTCAATTTGGATTATTCTCGCCTCAGGAGTTGAGAAGACTTTCTGTCGCCGAGATACAAACAGCAGACACCTACGACGAAGACGGTGCTCCAATAACTTCAGGTTTGATGGATGGCAGATTAGGCACACTTGAGCCTAGGCAAAGATGTAAAACATGTGGTAACACAGCCATCCGTTGTCCTGGTCATTTTGGTCATATTGAACTGGCAGTTCCCATAGTCCATATTATATTCTCAAAAATCATCCATAACCTCTTAAGCGCTACATGCAGAAAATGTGGACGCGTAACATTATCAGATGAACAAGTCGACAAAACCAAAAAGCGAATTCAACATACCTTTGAGCTTCTTGGAGAAGTGCCAGATAATATCTATAAAAAAATCTTAAAGGATGCAAAATCAAAG
Source organism: Candidatus Bathyarchaeota archaeon (assembly GCA_029882535.1). Taxonomy (NCBI): domain Archaea; kingdom Thermoproteati; phylum Candidatus Bathyarchaeota; species Candidatus Bathyarchaeota archaeon. The sequence continues at coordinate 82,388 of JAOUKM010000002.1, read as the reverse complement.
GAATGCCAGCACTGTGGTACACCCCAATATAAGATAGTTTTTGAGAAACCAACTCGCTTCCGCGAAGAGGTGTCTGGTGAAGGTTCGTATCAACTAACTGCAAGTATGATTCGCGAGAGACTTGAACGAATCCCTGACGAAGATTTGGAACTTTTTGGTTTCAATCCTAAAACCGCAAGACCCGAGTGGATGGTTCTGCAGGGTCTTCCAGTTCCACCAGTTTACGTTAGACCATCAATTACCTTGGAGTCTGGAATCCGCTCCGAAGACGATCTGACCCACAAGCTTGTAGACATTATACGGATTAACCAGCGTCTAAAGGAAAACATGGAAGCAGGAGCACCGACACTTATTATCCAAGACTTATCAGAACTGCTGCAATATCACGTAACAACATACTTTAACAATGAAGCCTCGGGGATTCCCCCGGCTAGGCATCGTTCTGGAAGGGCATTGAAAACGTTGTCTCAGCGTCTTAAAGGAAAAGAAGGACGCTTTAGAAGCAATCTTTCTGGGAAACGAGTAGACTTTTCTGCTAGATCCGTCATTTCTCCCGATCCTAACATAGATATTAGCGAAGTAGGAGTCCCTCTAAGTATTGCTATGAAGCTTTCTGTTCCTGAAAGAGTCACCGAGTGGAATCTTGCAGAAACACAAGCCTTTGTTAAGAATGGCCCGAGCAATTATCCAGGCGCCTTGTACGTGGTTAGACCTGATGGTAAACGAATTCGTTTAGAATTCGTGGTTGACCGAGAAAAGGTTGCTGAGGCGATAGAACCTGGTATCATCGTGGAGCGTCATCTTAAAGACGGTGACATTGCGATTTTCAACCGTCAACCATCTCTCCACCGCATGTCAATTATGGCACATTACGTTAAGGTCCTGCCATACAAAACATTCCGTTTGCATCTCTGTGTTTGCCCACCTTACAACGCTGACTTTGACGGAGATGAAATGAACCTCCACGTGCCCCAAAGCGAAGAAGCACAAACAGAAGCATTACTGCTGATGCAAGTCCAAGATCAAATACTTTCCCCTAGATTCGGAGGACCCATAATAGGTGCGATTCGAGACTTCATAACCTCCGCCTACCTTCTCACCAAAAAATCCACTTTCCTTACCAAAGAAGAAGTTTGTAGATTACTGTCTGAAGCTGGCTATGAAGACTCCTTACCAAAACCTGAGGTGAAAAGACCAAAACCCATGTGGACAGGAAAACAAATATTCAGCCTCTTCTTACCAAAAGATTTTAACTACTCGTTGAAAGCTACCATCTGTCAAAGTTGCACGAAATGCCTCAAAGAGAATTGTCCCTACGACGCTTTTGTTGTCATTAAGAACGGTGTCTTGAAATCAGGCGTCATCGACAGACGCTCCATAGGTGCAGAACAGTCAGAAAGTATCCTTCACCGCATAATCAAAGACTACGGCAGTAAAAGAGGCCGAGAATTTTTGAACAAAATCTGTCAATTGCTAAAGCTCTTCATGTCTATTCGTGGTTTTACATACTCTTTTGATGAACTAGAACTATCCCCAAAAGCACAAAACAAGATTGCCAAGGCTTTGGGAAAATATGAGAAAAACGTTCAAAAGCTAATTGCAGCTTACAGGGAAGGAACGCTTCAAAGACTCCCAGGGCAGTCCCTTCAAGATTCATTCGAAATCTACGTCATGAATGAGCTTGCGAACGCAAGGGACGACGCTGGAAAAATCGCTGATAAGGATTTCACTCTTGAAAACGCAGGCATAATTATGACAAGAACTGGAGCACGAGGCTCTAACCTAAACATAGGTCAAATGACAGCCAGCGTCGGCCAGCAAGCTGTCCGAGGAAAACGCATCATGCGAGGTTATGTACAACGAGCGCTGCCCCACTTTGAACCAGGTGATCCCTCCCCAAAAGCAAGAGGCTTCGTTCAATCCTCCTATCAATCAGGTCTTGACCCCGTAGAATACTTTTTCCATGCCATGGGAGGCCGCGAAGGCTTGGTGGATACAGCAGTGCGAACGCAACAAAGCGGTTATATGCAAAGGAGGTTGGTCAATGCACTTGAACATTTACGTGTGGAATATGACGGAACAGTTCGTAATTCTGTAGGTGATATCGTACAGTTTCGCTATGGAGAGGATGGAGTGGACCCTGCAAAAAGCGATCATGGAAAAGCAGTGAACGTCAGCAGACTTGTTAATCAGATTAGTATTGTGAAGGGGGGTGGCAAACCTGCATCTGCAGAATACATTGAAAAGGAAATAAAAGATGTGGAATATGAGCTTACACCAATATTGATAGACAAATTGAAGCTAGAATTGAAGAAGGCAAAACTGAACAAGAAAGGTGTTGATCAAACTATTGAATTGACACTAAAACATTACAAAAACGCTCTAGTCGAGCCAGGAGAAGCTGTGGGGATCGTGGCAGCACAATCAATTGGCGAACCAGGCACACAGATGACTTTGCGTACTTTTCACTATGCAGGTGTAAGAGAGCAGAACGTTACTCTGGGTTTGCCACGTCTCATTGAAATTGTAGATGCTAGACGAATCCCGTCTACGCCGATTATGTCCATTTATCTTAATAGAAAGAATCAAAAGAAAAAGGAAAAAGCCACCGAAGTCGCCCGCAACATCATTTACACAACTGTCGAAGACATTGCAAAGTCGGTTTATGACAATCCTAAACATGAAGAGATCGTTATTGACTTCGACAGCACTTTGATGAAGAATAGAGACGTATCGGTGAAGGGATTGACGGATGCATTGCAACTTCCAAGATGGGCTATAAAAGCACGAGGCAACAAGATTTATGTAAAGCCAAAGAAGCCCGAGGATCGTAAGAAATTGTTGAACAAAGTTATCTCTCAGCGTGTCAAAGGGGCTTCAGGCGTTAAACGTGTTTTAGTTACTGAAGAGAAGGGAGAATGGGTTATTAGAACTGATGGGTCGAACTTGCCAACGGTTCTTGAAACTATTAACATCGACCCAACTAGAACTACAACAAACCACGTCCACGAAATTGCGAAAACCTTAGGTATCGAAGCAGCCCGCAACTCACTTGTTAAAGAAGCACTCGGCGTATTGGAAGAGCAAGGCTTAGATGTAGACATCCGACATATAATGCTGGTTGCAGACATCATGACAGCCACAGGTGAAGTGAGACAAATTGGTCGCCATGGTATCAGTGGAGCCAAATCTAGCGTCTTGGCTCGTTCAGCCTTTGAAATCACAGTTCCTAACATTGTTGACGCAGCAATTAAAGGTAAAGTTGATCCATTGAAAGGCGTAACCGAAAACGTTATAGTAGGGCAATCCATACCCATTGGCACTGGACTCGTGAACCTATACATGTCTACGTTGACCGACAAGCAGAGGAAAAGTTAATGATTGATGTGGACAAGGCTATTGCAGCTGCTGTCAGGACGGGCAAAGTAGTTTTTGGAGCAAACGAAGCCGTAAGAAGTGCAAAAACTGGTAAGGCTAGAATTATCGTTGTGGCTTCCAACAATCCACCCCAGATTCACGAAGACCTTGAGTATTACGGAAAACTATCTCAAATCCCAGTTGTAACTTATAAGGGCAACAGAATTGATTTAGGCATGGTTTGTGGGAAACGATTTGCTGTTGCAACCCTAACTGTGAAGGAACCTGGTGATTCTGACATCTTGAAGTGGGCTGAGAAGCCTGAAACAGAGCAAGATATTACTGGAGAGAATGTTGAGGAGTCCTAGAATGGCCAGCGGAATAAAGTTGACCAGTAAAGAAATGCGTTTCATCGCTCTTTTCGAAAGCATCACCGGTGCTGCAGTTAAAGACTGCATTATTGATGAGGATGCAAGTCGTGCAATCTTCATCGTGAAAGAAGGACATATAGGCATGGCCATAGGTAAAGGCGGCAAAAACATTCATCTTCTAGAACGCATGACAGGCAAAAAACACGAAATTATCGAATATTCAGATGTACCCTCTCAATTTATTAAAAACGCGTTAAGGCCGGCTCATGTGACGGAGATTAGGATAACAGAGAAACCTGATGGAAAATCTATCGCGGTTGTGGCAGTTGACCCGAGGGATAAAGGTGTTGCTATTGGAAAAAATGGAAGGAACGCCGAGCGAATACGTTTCTTGGCAAAACGATATTTTCAAATTCAAAATGTGTCAATAACCTAATTTTTGAAGGAGAAAGAAACAGGAAAAATCTTGTTGTCCTTGAGCGTTTTTGAAAAATAAAGAGAGGGGATATTACGGTATTTTTGCTGCGTCTCTTAAGAGCAGCAACATTTTTGTGTCTTCACCGATTCTGAGAGCGCCTTTGATCCTAGCTACGTAGAGAAGTGCACCCCAATACATTAGGCTTCTTTCATGAATATCTGAAACAGAAGAAGGATTTACAGAAAGATCATTGTTGTTTTGCTTTTTGCTGTTTCTTAGCTAGCATTCTATCCAAGATTGGCTTCAGCTTCGCATTTTCTGCCTTAATCTTTTCTGGTCCCAACTCTTTCATCTGTGCAGCCATTTCCTTCATTAGCTCTGCAAACTTGAGTCCTTCAGCAGCCGAAACATACTCCACCCGGAAACGTTGAGGGCTTAAGCCAAGCTTTTGCAACATAGGGGCCAAAGCATCCATACGGGCTTTCATTCTCTCATTACCGCTAATATAATGACAGTCATAGGGCAAGTGACACGCACCGATTAAAACCATACCAGCCCCCTGTCTAAAGGCTTCTAACACGAAATCTCTGTCCACGCGACCCGAACACATCACGCGAATAGGCCTAAGAAGAGGTGGATATTCGAAGCGGCTTGTACCCGCCAAGTCTGCGCCTGCGTAACAGCACCAGTTACACAAGAAACCAAGAATCTTGCCTTCCGGCTCCTCCTCCAACGCCGATCTTATTTGAGCAAAAATCTGATCATCTGTGAAATGTCTCTGCGTAATAGCGTCTGCAGGACACTCAGCCACGCAAGTGCCGCAGCCGTGACACATAGCTGTTATTACTTTTGCAGGTTGGTTTTCGGGAGCTTCTATGGCTCCGTAAGGACATCGTTCGGCGCAAATACCACATTTTATCTTTGTATTTCTGCATTTTTCAGGGTCTACCACTGCAACGATGGGTTCTATCTTCCATTTTTCCTTCGAAAGGATGGTTGCGGCTCGCGCTGCAGCTCCGCTCCCTTGCGAGACACTATATGGGACGTCTTTGGGACCTTGACAAGCACCCGCTAAGAAAGTGCCATCCACTGGCGTGTCTAAAGGCTTCAATTTAGGATGGCTTTCCATGAAGAAGCCGTCAGCTCCTCGAGAAATGTTGAAGATTCTCGCTGTGTCTTCTGAACCTTTACTCGGAATCGCCGCTGTCGCCAACACCACCATGTCGGTCTTTATCTCTGCTGGACTATTGTCTTCTGTTTCTGCATACACGGTTAAGCTTTCTGTTTCGGAGTTTTCAACGACCTTTCTATTGGTAAGCTTTGCTCGTATGAAGTTGATTCCCATATCTTGGGCTCTTCTGAAAAGCTCTTCGTAGCCTTTCTTATTAGCACGCATATCCGTGTGGAGCACGTTAATCTGAAAGCCGTTGCCATATTTTTCTTTGAGCAACACAGCACTTTTCAATGTTAGCATGCAGCAGAAGCCTGAACAATACTCATACTTGCCAACGTCCCGCGAACCAACACACTGAACGAAAGTTAGGCTGTTGGGTCTTTTGCCGTCTGAGGGTTTTACAAGCTCGCCGGTAATTTGAGTACCAGTATGCAACATTCGTTCGAGCTGAAGCCCAGTTACCACATTCCTAAATTTCCCATATCCATACTCTTCTAAGTCGTAAGGCTCGTAAACGTCGAATCCTGTCGCAACTATGATGGTGCCTACTTCAAACGTGATCTCTTCTGGCTCTTGATTAAAATCTACCGCGTCTACTTCGCACACGTTTTTGCATTCGGTGCAGCTACCGTCTTTGAAGTAGAGACAGTTTTCTTTATCAATCGTGTGAACCAGAGGTACAGCTTGATCGAATGGCATGTAAATCGCCTTTCGCATGCGCATCCCTGCGTCAAATTCACTAGGCACTTCAACAGGGCACTTTTCTACGCAAATGTTACAGTATCCCACACACTTTGACTCGTCAACAAATCGGGGTTTCTTAACAACCCTGACCTTGTAGCTTCCGATGACGCCTTCAACCTCTTTAACCTCAGAATAGGTCAGTAACTGGATGCTTGGGTGATTGGCAACGTCTCCTATTCTCGTGGCAACACAAGAGAACCTTGGACAACGATTCTGTTGTGGACAATTTGAACACTCAAACAGAGGAAACGTTTTACCCAGCTGCGCCATGTGACCACCAATGCTTTCAGCTCTGTCAACCAAGTACACTTTGTATCCCATGTTTGCAAGTGACAACGCTGCACTTGCACCTGCAACCCCACCTCCCACCACCAACGCCTTATTAGTGACTGGAACTTCGATGACGTCAAGCGGTTTTAGCAGTCTAACTTTAGCAACAGCCATCTTTACAATTTCTTTAGCTTTTTCCGTGGCTTCTTTTGGTGTGCTGGGATGACACCATGAAGAGAATTCGCGGATGTTCGCCATCTCAAAAAGAAAAGAGTTCAAGTCAGCTTCTGAAACGGTTCGGCGAAACGTGGGCTCATGCATCCGTGGAGAACAGGCAGCTACAACCACTCGGTTGAGGTTGTATTCTTTTATTCCTTTTCTAATCTCTTCTTGTCCAGGGTCAGCACAAGTGTAGCGGTTGGTTTTCACGTAAACCACATTCGGCAGAGAGCGTGCATAATCTGCAACGTCCTCTACGTCTACTACGGCACCGATGTTGAGTCCGCAATAGCAGATGAATACGCCGATTCGCGGCTCTTCAGTGGTTTGAAGAGACCCTTTTGTCAATTCACTTCACCTTTTCTAAAACCGCTCTAACTTGCGCGATAACTTGTGCTTCCGTGTAAAGGGGCATAGTTATTGCTCCCGCAGGACATGTTGCGCCACAAATGCCACATCCCCTGCATAAACCTTCTGTAACTTTTGCTAACTCTTTTCCATCGGTTTTCTCAATTCTTACAGCATCGTAACCGCAAACAGATTCGCAGACTCCGCATCCGCTACAGAGATCTTCATTCACCCTTGCCACCACAGGCTCAATGATCCACGTAGGCTTGCTAAGAACTGCTGCCGCCTGTGCTGCCGCGCCACTTCCTTGTGAGACACTATATGGTATGTCTTTCAATCCTTGGCAGGCTCCTGCCAAAAATATTCCCGGCGTATCTGTCTCGGTAGGCCTAATTTTTGGCTGGCATTCTACGAAAAAGCCGTTTGCTCCGATTGGAATGTTTAGAATTTCTGCCAGTTCTGCTGCGTCATGGACTGAAACAGCCGCGTTTGCTAGAACTACCATTTCTGCTTCTATTTCCACTGGTTGCCCTCCTTCTGTTTCGGCGTGCACAAGGAGATTTTTGGTTTTAGGGTCTTCGGTTATCGATCTGTTTTCCAATGTTGTTCTTATGAAGTGAACTCCAGCTTTTTTAGCTCTATTGTAGAATTCCTCATATCCTTTGAAATCGCTACGCAGGTCGGTGTAGATGACGTAAATTTGAATATCGTCTTTGTACTTCTCCTTAAGCATAACTGTGTGCTTTAACGTGTACATGCAGCAGAAGCCTGAACAATACTCATACTTGCCAACGTCCCGCGAACCAACACACTGAACGAAAACTACAGAATGAGGTTTCTCGCCGTCTGAAGCTCGAATAACCCTTCCTCCAGTCGGACCTGCCGCCAAAATTAGTCTCTCAAATTCCATTGCGGTGATAACGTTATCATATTTTCCGTAGCCGTACAGCCGATCGGCGTATGGTAGATAGCTTTCAAAGCCTACCGCAACAATGATCGCGCCGACGGTTAATTCTATTTCTTCTGGTTTTTGGTCAAAGTTTATGGCTTGTCTTGCATCGCAAGCGTCTACACATTTGTAGCATTCGATACAGTGGTCCATGTTAATAGTGTACAAGAGGGGGACAGATTGTTCGAAGGGGACAGATATGGCTTTTCTTACACCCATGTTAATGTCCCACTCATTAGGATACTCAATGGGGCAGACCTCTTTACATTCGCCACAGCCAGTGCAGTTTTCGGAAATGACATATCGCGGATTTTTCCTAATCTTGACTTTGAAGTTGCCCACAAAACCCGAAACGCTGACCAAGTCGGCGTAGGATATTATCCCAATGTTAGGATGGCGCCCCACATCTACCATTTTTGGTCCTTCGATGCATATGCTGCAGTCTAACGTGGGGAAAGTTTTGTCCAGCTGTGCCATGTGGCCGCCGATGCTTTCGGTTTTTTCAAGCAGATAAACCTTGAAGCCCATATCAGCCAAATCTAGAGCCGAGTTGATTCCAGCTATCCCGCCCCCTATGACTAGGGCTTTGTTAGTGACAGGCACTTCAATTTCTTTAAGGGGTTGAAGCAGTCTCGCCTTTGCAACAGCTATCTTTACGATTTCTTTAGCTTTCTCTGTGGCTTCCTTTGGCGTATTAGTGTGGCACCAAGATGAAAACTCACGGATGTTCGCCATCTCAAAAAAATAGGGATTCAATCCAGCCTCAGCGCAGGTTTTGCGGAACGTTGACTCATACAAACGTGGCGAACACGCAGCGACTACTACTCGGTTGAGGTTATGCTCTTTTATACTTTTTCCGATTTTGTCTTGACCTAGAGTGGCGCATGCGTATCGAACTTCTTTTGCGTAAACCACGTCGGGCAGCGTTTTTACGTATTCTGTTAACTCCTTTACGTCGACAACTTCAGCTATGTTGACGCCGCAGTGGCATACGAATACACCGATTCGAGGTTTTTCTCCTACCTTCTTAGACGACGTTGCCAGTGTCTCGGTTTTTGGTTTTCGTTCCGGCATGGGTTCAGTCATTTCACTTTTTCCTCGGTTCAAGGAGTTTCTGCACGGCATCCATAGTTCTCTTTCTTCCCTTTCCACGCAACTCCTTCGTCATTTCGGCAGTAGAAGTTAACTTCTCAAGAGCTTTGTTCCATGCCCCTGAACGAACTGGAGTATGACGCACTGTTGAACGTGAAAGCTCTAACGCCCCCTCCTCAGGACAGACAATCTTGCACACGCCGCAGTAAGTGCAAAAAAGTTCGTTAGCATGCACCTTACCGTCTTCTTCAGAAAAATACAGGGCACCAGTTATTGGACAAACATCTAAGCAATCCCGACAGCCTGAAGGGCACTTTTCTTGATTGATCTCAAGTTTTCCGGTGAAAATTCTTCTGACATTAATAGCACCTTCTGGACATTTGATTTCGCAAACACCACAGCAAGGACATTGCTCTTCTTTAATGTCTACTGCGACTTCTTTAGTGGTAGGGTTTAACGTGACTTTGATAAGATCTAAGGGGCACGCTTCTTCGCATTCGGTGCAGTCTGTTGGGCATTTTGTTGTATCTGCTGTAATCTCGCGGATAAGTTGCGGAAAACTTTCCTTCTCAACTACCGAGGCAATGTTCTCGCCGTCTATAGTAACTTGGACTGCCCCGTGGGGACATATGGTAGCGCATATACCACAGTATTGACATTTCTCTTCATCAACATCGATCACAGGACGCTGTATCTTTTGTCCCTCTTTTTTCTGTTGTTTATTAACTGTGATAGATTCTCTAGGGCAGATGAGACTGCAAAGTTCACATCCCGCACACAATGCGCGGTCAACAGTCAATCTGTAACTTTTTGCATGGTGAATCCTTTCCACTACAAGTTGATTGTCGGATTCGGTTTTTTGAATTTTCATGGGCATGTTAAACATTCCACGTTGAATGTTGACTACTTAGGAGGACTTTGTTTGATGCTGCTTGTTTGAGAGTATTTGACATAGTAGACGTATATTTTATAGTTTCTGTGTTTCAAGCAATGATTGGTTTCTTTGCGATTTCAAGGAGATTTTTGCCAATAAGTCGGAGAGAAAACATAACAGGTTCTTAAGAAAAGATAATAGCCTCCAAACTATATTATATTTGGGAGAAATGGTTAACAAAATATTTTCAGCAATAATGCTGAGTTTACTTCAAATTAGCATGTTTACATTGGCAGTTAGTATTAAACCAGTTACAGCGAGTAGAACTATCTACATCCAAGCTGATGGGAGCATCGACCCGCCAACAGCGCCCATTTCAACCGTGGATAATATCACCTACACCTTTGTAGGCGACATAATTAACGAAACGATTGTTGTGAAGCGACACAGCGTAGTAGTTAATGGAGAAGACCACATTCTAAGAGGGGCAGGGACAGGTTACGGATTTCACTTATTTAGTAACAATGTTACCGTTAGAAACACAAGAATCGTAGGATTCGACTGCGGGATACTCTGCGACGTGGATTTCGGTGGTGAAAGTCGAATCATTGGCAATACAATTTCAGGCAATGGTATAGCCATTTGGATGAATAGTATGGACTCAACTGTTGACATAATTAACAACACTATAAGAAAAAATGACCATGTAGGGATTTACTTAGAAAGTTGGTGTGGCTGTTGGGGAGGAAGAATAGTCGGCAACTTAGTGGCAGACAATAGGGAAGGCATTTGGCTTCAGGAAGTCACATGTGTTCTCAGAAATAACATTTTGAGAAACAATGGACTGGATGTCGCTGGAAGCTACATCGACCACTTTCTTCAGGATATAGACGCTTCAAACACCATTGATGGAAAACCCATCTGCTACTGGAGAAATAAAGAAAACAAGACGGTTCCTCTGAATGCGGCATATGTTGCCCTAGTAAATTGCAAGAAAATCATAGTGGAAAATCTGACACTGACGGGGAATGGTCAAGGCATAGTTCTGGCAGGCACAACTGACTCAACTGTCAGAAACCTAAACATAGCCCACAACAGCCAAGGCATTGTTTTGATTGAATCATCGCACAACAGGATCTATGCAAACAACATAACAAATTGTTCAAGACCACTCGTAGATTTTTTCGGTGCAAACAACATGATCTACCACAACAACTTCATACATAACTACTATTCTCCTTGGATTAGCTTCTCACAGGACTTATTGGATGGAGGATATCCATTTGGCGGCAATTATTGGAGCGACTATAATGGCACGGACTTGTACTGTGGTGCACATCAAAACCTCAACGGTAGTGACGGAATAGGCGAAACACCTTACATCATTGAAGAATTAGGCGGCGAGACCTACTACATGGATCGATATCCGTTAATGGAAACTTGGACACCATCATGGGAACCTATACCCCCATTATTAACAGGAGACATTAACTATGATGGAAAAGTAGACATTTACGACATTGTCTACATGGCTTCAATCTACGGATGCAAAGAAGGAGACCTAGATTGGAACCCTTTTGCAGATTTAGCACCTCAGTGGGGAGTCATCAACATCTATGACCTAGTAACATGCACTTATCACTACGGAGAAACCTATCCATAATCCAAAACCCACATTTTGTGCCAAAAAAACAGTTTATATTTAAAACATATAACCAGACAATCTAGTCTAAGCGTTGAACATTCTCACAACAGCGGTTAAATATCTGTTCTTGCATAAAAGAAAATGAAGAACCTTAAAAAAAAGAGGCTGGACGTAACGCATCATGGAAATCGACGAAGACCAGCTCAAAAGAACATTCCCAAACCTAGCAAAAGAAATGAAAATGAGTAAACAAAAGATCACAGTTAACTCCATACGTTCCGATACGAAAGCCGCCCAAAAAGCAGCAAAAACCCAAAAAAATCTTTCTAATTACAATCCTGACGTAATTGATTTTCTCCGCCGATGCGACAAAGAACAACAAGCAGAAGAAATAATCACCTACATGGAAAACCGCGGCGAAATAACTCGCAGCTACGCTCAAAAACTACGGCAACAACTCAAAAAGAAGGGCGTGCGAAGCTTCGGATCCAAAAAGGAAGAAGGATACTACTTTAATCTTTCTGGTCAGAAGTAGTGCCACTCAGAAGCCTCCCACAGCTATCCAGATCGCTAGAAGAAAAATTAGCGCTATAGCCACAGAGCTTAAGGCTTCCGTGTCGATTTGGTGTTCTATCTTCTTAGACTTTATTGCTTGTTCTGGAAGACTTGGAGTGCGGAGTACATTTTCTAGCTTCTTAGGAACAGCTTTCGGTTTAAACTCCCTTGTGCTTATCTTCTTGGTTTCGCTCCCTTTATCGTAAATGAACTCTCCAAGCTTGAGATTTTCAAGTTCCTTAGCTCTCTCGCTTCCGATGTACGCCGCAGCTTTGCGAAGATCATTTTCCCCATCCATCCTAGCGAAGTATTTCTGAAAGCATAATTCAAAAACGCTAGTGTCGGTTAGTGCGGTTCTCTGAGTGATCGCTATTGCTGAAAACTGATAATTCCTTCCACTTGTCAACAATCTAAGAATTTGTTGAGCTTCGTTGCTTCTAAGCCTTCCTTGAGGTATAAGTATCTGCACTTCCTCGAAAATGTAGACAATCCATTTACGTTTATACTCTGGAATATTGATTTGCCGATTCCAATCGTAAGCTAGTGTTTGGCTAACAAATCGCTTTACATCATTAGGAACGAGTGAACTCAGATCGTAAACTACACTTTGATATAGATCAACATTCAGCTTATGACAGTTTCTAACTTCGACATAAAACGGCACTGAACTTTTTAGCCAAACCTTAGAAATATCGAAGACTTTGACAACGTAGCCAAGCTTCCTTAATTTGTCAGCAATGATCTTAGCCATGTTGCTTTTGGTCGTGCCTTTTCCACCAACAATGAAACATCCAGATCGTAGTAGTTCCTCTATGTCTACGAGAAAATGATCATCTAAAGTCAATTCTTCCTTTTCCGACTTTGCATTTTTCTCAATAACTACAACATTTGGATTTGAAGACATTAACATTGTTCTAGCTGAATGAACATAGCCGTTTTCTAACAATTCCGAATACTCTGGATTTATTTGAGCTAACTCTGAGCAACCGTTTCTATGCTGATCTTGATACCACAATTCTCTCGCTTTCTCGTAAATTTGCTGTTTGTTAGGTGTTCCCATTTCAGAGACCAAGCTTAATTTAAGCTTGTTTTGATTTATAAACGTATCTATTCAGCTTCTTTTCAAAAAATCGCTTCAAAAAACGCTTATTCTTATCCCAAAGCGATTTTTCGAAGTTTGTCAATTTTCTTTTTTCGAGTACGCAAAGTACTCTTGGTAACTTTTGATTTGGCTCTCTTACGACCTCTTAAAGCTTCACGATAAATTTTACTTGCCTTCAAAATCTCATACTCAGGTTGATGATACCAGCGATTTACAATTGCACTCCAAAGAATTTCCCTTTTCCCATTTCTCTCTCTATGTAAACCATCATTCAAACGGTACAAGTTAATTTCCTTCAAAATAACTTCGATTCTTTCAAGCTTTCTCAGATACTTTGATAATGTCCCCTTAGCAAATCGGCTCTTCTTCTGCAAAACAGAAAAAGTAGCTGGAAGATTGGACACGATATACCAAACAGCTCTCAATTTTTGTTTTTCTCTTTTTGGAAATCTATATTTAAGCGGAACTTCTTTCGGTTGCAAGAAAAGTTCTCTAATCAAATCATCTACAGTACAACCCGATTTTATTGCGAACTCTTCTAAATATGAAATACCATCATGGCTTTCTTCAGACAGACTCTTGAAGTATTTAGAAGAAATTTGAACCACCTAGTTCAAATATGCTTTATCTAATATTTTAACGTTTGTATGACTGGAGAAAAACAAGATGGGAAAAAGACACATTGGAACAATGATAAACGAAGAGAAATGGCGGAAATTTACGTTGGCGTGCGTCCACCAAAACACGACAAAGACTAAAGTCATCCGAAATGCCATCAACGAATTCATTGAAGAAAATCTAAAGGTGAACATTCATGATTAGGAGTCACATAAAACTATTGCAAGAAGACAAAAGATTCATGCCGAAGAAAGGTTACATCTGCTCAATAGCTTGCGAATTTGCGTTCGCTTGTATAAATCATAAGGAAGGTGAAATTTGCCAAGGATTTCAGATGTTGAACGGAGAATCAGCTCGCATCATTAGACACAATCTCGGCGAAGACAACTTAAAATATATGAAAAATTCATACAATTTTATCCAACGTTCAATGGATAACGGAGACATTGAAGCCGCTCAGACTATTCACAAAGATATAGCTAGATTTAGAGATCAGTCTCTTGAAAAACCAACACCAATGAAACATGACACAAGTCAGTTCCAAACTTTCCTCAAAATTTCAGATCAATCATCCACGCAGAGTCCATCGAATAATTCAAGAAAGGTTACACAAGACTTTGGCTCTGGTTTCAGAGCGATGCTGAACGCAGCAACTTCAAAAAAACATGAATCAGACACACTGGAGAAGCGCCATATTTCTATTTCCCCATTAAAGCCCTCTAGACCAAAACCTTTGCATGTGAAAACGGGATTTCGACAGATGTTAGAAGAGGCAACTCGTGGCTCCGATGTAGTTGAAAATGAAAGATCGATCCGAAAGGCAACGGTTTATCGAAGTTTTAGGAGTTGGGGCTTCAGGGACATGCTCGATTTTGTATCACCTTCAGACTCACACGCTACTCTTGTCGTTCGGGGTTCAGCAGAGAAGAATGTAGAACGATTGGAAAAACTCCTTGAAAACGTAGGAAAACCCAAACCAAACATTGAGCGCAGCATGAGTCGTCATGAAGGATTTCGAAGAATGTTAGATGCTATTTCCCCCGATTCTTAGGAGACCTCAGTAATGGCTTATACCGTAGAAAAAGATTATGGCAACCACATTACCATAGCCAGCAAATTGCAAGATCTCTTAAACAACGCAACCGTAAGCACACTTCACACTGCTCAAATCATCAAAATCGGAAGCGACTTTTTCCTTGCTTACATCGTCTACGAGTGAGTGGTTCATGGTAACACACACCAAGAGGGATACTAGGAGCGCACCCCACCACACTCTCTAGTTATCCCTTCCTCCAACCAAAAAGGTGAAAAAATTGAAAAAACTTCCCAAACACACCCACATCACAAAAGAAACACCACTTCGCACAACTCAAGTAAGAGCAGAAACAACATCTCAATTCATCGACTTAGATCAACTTCTCGACGGATTATTTCAAGGAACAACTGGATTAACAAAATTCGTAAACAACTTCTTTCAAGGAAGCGAAGGACTCGCTAAGTTCGTAGACAACTTCTTAACGGGCGCAAAAATCGCACTCCTAGCAATCACAACGGGACACATCCAAGATTTAGCCATAACCAACGCTAAAATCGGCAACCTAGCAGTTGACACGGCGAAAATCGCAAACTTGGCAGTTGAAACCGCAAAAATCGCAGACGCAGCTATCAACAACGCAAAAATACAAAACGCAGCAATAACCAACCTCAAAATTCTAAGCGGCACAATCGACTTCAACAGATGCGACACCGAATTCGGAAAATACAGCTTCTTCCAACACGACAGATGGATCGTTTCTGCCGAATCACTAACGGGCTACACGGTAGACAAAGAGGGTGATGGCAATGTTTTATGTCGAAAAAATTACCTTAAGGCTCTTACATCAACCACCACAGCTTCAATGGCAAGAATAAAAACGTACCCAACGCTTGACCTCTCACGCAACCCCGAATTCAAATGCAGAGCAAAATTCGAGGTAAGCGGCGACGGGTCAATGGAATGGTACGTCGGCATAGGACAAGAAGGAACGGCAAAATTCTTCGGCTTCAGAGTGGTCTATAGCGGAAGCGGCTCAGTATACAATCTGAAAGGCGTGTGGTGCAACGGCGGCTCAGAACACTCAACTTCTCTAATGACCATTTCAAGCGGAGACATGAAAGTTCTTAAAGCAGTCCATGACGGATCAACCATAAAATTCTACGTGGATGGAGAACTCAAAGGAACAGCAAGCTCAGACATTCCAACATCGGGAATGCTAGAAGACTTCTGCGCATACGTCTACAACACCACGACGTACAACAACATCATAATAGAAGTTTGGCACTTTTCAGCGTCGGAGGACTGGATGTAAAATGGCTGAAAAAACAAGATTTCGGAACACATTCAAGAAAGCACCTTTCAACCCACACAACATAAACAAACACTTGAAAATGAACGCAAAAGTCATAAAAACAACAGAAACGTCAAACGAAATCATAATCGAAACCGACAAAGAACTGACAGACTTAGAAAAAGCGCAGCTTGAAAATTTTCTCCAAGTCGGAATAAACAGCATTTGGAAATTCGTCAAATCAGAAAAGGTGAAAAAAGAAGATGGTAAACATTAGCCTGAGCATCCACAAATCCCTCCTTTCTAAAGTTCAGCAAAACGTTTCTGGAAAAAACAGAAGCCAAAAAATCTGCAAATGTGTAAAAGTTGGCTACCGCATTATAACAAACACCCATCCAGATTTTACAACAAATCGACAAGAAGCTTGAACGCCATGACAGAAAAACTCGAAAATGACACAATGGAAGAACTGCGCAGACGCATACACGCAGAAGTCGGAGTTTTAGAACGCCCTGAAGACCTACCCTTAACCAAACTCGAAGAAGGCATTTTAACAGGAATGGTTGACCTTTCAGAAATGAGCATCACGACCCTAAAAACAAAGACGAAAATAAGCCTCAAAATAAGCGCACACACTAATAAATTAGGTTATTTAGCGAGCCGTTTCGGTCACGAAGGGAAAGCCTTACTTTCATACAAACCTCCACGCCGAGTTAGGGTTCACGGAAAAAAATACAAAAGAACGAAGGCGACTTATTTTTGGAGTTGGAACGAAAAAATGATGCAAACCTATTTACCGAAAATCATCCCACACCTTACATTACAGCGAGAACAAGCAGAACTCATTCTTAAAGCGCTAGTTCAAAAAGAAAACACAGAAGAAATCAAAAAACTAAGCAAAAAACTAGAACAACTAAATAGAGGCACAGAAGAAGAGCCAGACTTAGATCAATACTTCAGAAACCTTAACCACAACACCTTCTTATAAAACCACCCATTTCAGCAAAACCACCACCGTTTATCAAAAGAACCTTAAAAACGGCTTAAACCATGTACTGTTTATTCCTTTAACTATGGATCATATATGTTTTATATAATAAAATAGAGTAGTCATCAAAGAGTACCCTATCACTCCAACCTAGCGAACTGTACACGAAACAGCATCTTTTCAAGCCTATTTTGGTAAAAGAAGGAAGAGATTTACAGAGATAGCTTTCAGACTTTATTTCAGAGTAGAGGTACGGCTCACGTCAGAGAAAAATAAACATATAATAATATCAATGCATACGTGTTTTGGGGATAATAAAGGAATGGTTGATACGATTCAGATTCCCGTAGAATATTTTATCATCACAACCTCCGACTGGACAGGATTTCAAATTATAGAAGGTGGTTGGTGGAGCGACATCGAAGTGAAGTGTTTAGAAGGATGTGACAGTCTAACAAAAAAGATTTCTTTTGATGAAAGAACAGTCTCTTTTTCCAAAAAAGCGTTTGACGATACGAAAGTGATAGTTTACGTAAAGTGCATCTTGAATATAATTAGAGCTTATCTTCATTCGGAGATAATGTACTTGATAACGAAAGGCATTATCGAAAAAACAGATGTTCAAGTGGTTGTTGCAGAAAGCGAAGAACAAACTCTATCAAACTTCAAACAAGATCCCAATGATTGGAGAAACCCATATTATTTCAGTATTCCAGTTCAGCGATATGTAAAAGCGTTGCAAAAAAAGAAGATGGTTGAAAAAGCGAAAGGAAAAGTAAAAATGAAGGTGAAGGCAAAACAAGAAGAACCGCATGTTATTATCACGAATTTCAATCAGATGTTCAAGGAAATTCTCCGAAAGGAAGAACCAACAAAGAAAGATGTTGAAGCTGTCTTTAAATGGTTAAGATCAAACGGTGAAAATGCAACTAAATTCATAGAAGCAGAGATTTGTAGAAACTTAACCTTGCAAGCCCAAACCCATTTCTGGAGATTTCCAAATTTAAAGAAAAAGGTTGGTTCTGAAGCAAACAAGACTTTGAAGAAGATCAAAAAGCGTTTCGACGAACTACGCAAAGTTGAAGGTAAAATCGCTATTCAAACACCTTATGGGGGAATTGAAAAGGAGCAGAAAAAGGTTGCTCCCAACAAGTAGACTTGTACTCTACACACTCTTACACCCACACCCCTTTTCACCTACATTTCTACACTTGGTACATTTCATTCTGGGATGTTCTTGCGTTACGGCTTTACAGCATCGAAGATATTAACGTACCATCCATGCCTTCAATATACAGAAGGAAATCTATATTTTCTTTCAAGATCTCTATGTTCTCAACAAAAGAAGAGGTATCTGAAGCCATCGAACGATTTTTCTTTGGAAGCCATTTATCAAGTTTTGTCTTCTGTGGTCTTGGACGTTTAAAAGCTAGCTTAACTCCTTTTTTGCTTATTTTCGCTAGCTCAATTTTGATTTCTTCTTCAATCATCTCTTGTATTTTTTTAAGCTTTCTCTTAATCTTATCCAAAGAAGGTCTTTTTGCTAACATTAGTTCCCCTGTTGCTGAGTTAAGTTGTCCAATTTCAGGAACAAGCTTCAGCAAATACCGTAAACACTTTTTCAGTTCGGCATCTGTCATAATTGCATCAGCATCAGGATATCTTTCTTTAAAATTATCAATGGTTATCAGCCGATCTTTCTCAGTTAAGTAGGCTGAAGCCAAGAATGACAAGATCCTTCTACCTATTATGAAAACTCTCTCGCCATATGCTAAAGTAGGATCAATCAAAAGGTGAATTCTTGGTAATGAGCAAATAAGTCCTTCACCTTCCATTTGAGCATTCAGTTTTTTGTCTAGGTGGCTTCCGCAAACCTTATGGATGTGAGCTTCTTCCCTTGTCTTTCCCAACTCAATCTCACAAACAACTATGTTAGCAAGGTCTTTTGTCTTCTGTTGCTGTTTCACAAAACTTGCTATTTTCTTTCCAAGATTCCTATAGCAAACTGTCCATATTTCAAGATCATCTAGTTCTGGGAACATTTCTTTCCATATTTTCTTAAATTCATCTGATGAGAAAAATTCGATTTGCTTCAAAAGTTTTTCTTCTATTTTAAAAGTGAAATCGCTCTTGCATTCTACACATATAAGTAATTTCATTGCTTCATTAACCAGAAGTAGATCAGGGACTTTTGCTCCCCTATTTTTCATAAGTTCTCTGACAGTTTCTCCAAATGTTGGGAGTCTAATTTCATAGCCATATTCTTTCACTAAAACTCCCGAAGGAGCTATTGGAGCAGAAGGGAAAGGGACTATATTCAAAACAGTAGATCCTACTATATTTATTAAGAATTCATGAGGGGTCATCTTACCCATTGAGTCTAGCCCTCACTATACAGAAATTGATGGATCTACTTTTGTTTGAAGTAAATTTATAATCTTGGCTATTGTTCCTTCTTTTGTCGATGATTCCGCAGGAACTATCTGCAGTTCTTCGCTTGTTGCAGATAGATAGACAGATGAACTATTTTCCACATCAACGATGTGCACAAGGAAGTAAGGATTACCTGACAATAGTGTAAAATTAATGAGCTTCTCTTCTCGAATATCCGAACTGAATAACTTTATGATATTATCGTACCATTTTTCCGTTTCTTTAGATCTCCTGAATACTAACGATTCGATTATATCAAAACTTCTTATTTTCATACTTTTGCCAAGAACTGTAGATTCTCTCGTAGTAGTGTAAGAGTTTCTTCTTAGTACATCTAGTATTCTTCTAGTTTCAACAAGCAAAGGTTTCAATAATGTTACGAAAAGAGTAAAATCTCCTCTTTCAAAGGTTATCCTTGAGCGATCGGTTATTGAAAAAGTGAAATACATGCTTTTTTCTTCAGATATTACTCGATATCTCATATTTGAAAAAGTCTTAATTTCTCCCTCTTTGGTGTATTTTTCTTTAGCCCAGTTTCGAATTTCTTCTAGCGGAACAAATTCTCTAGGAGGTAAAGGGTAAGCTCTCACTTTTCTAGGCATAAATTTGTCTTTCTCTATGGCTGTTTGAAAACTTGCTAAAACCTGTGCATCTTCTCCAAGTTCTCTTATTGCAAATAAATCGAGCGTTTCTAAGAAACGTGAACCGAGCCAAGCAAACCAAAGACCTTTTGCAAATTTCACTAACGAATCAAGGCTTCTATGTATTTCAGCAGAGCTTTGTAGAGAAAATGAAAGAATTGTGGCGTATTTGTCATCTCGCAATATCTTCCAGAAAAAGAAAACTGGGTTCTCCTCAATAGTTCCCTCTTTTGGAAAAAAGCTTAAGAGATAAAAATCCTCTTCTGCACACTGAGATATATTGACTGTCCAACGGCTTCTTTTACGATCGCTATAATAACCAAGAATCACTGGCAACGAATCAAAGACGTTGGGATACGAAATCAGAATATCGCAATAAACTCTATGTTTCTTCTTCCTTACTTGTTCAGTTGCATTTTCCAGAAACTGATCAAGAGTATATTTCTGAAAATTCTCAATTGAAGTCAATATTATCGCCAAGCGTAACTTTGCTTTTCTTCACAGTAAGATAAGA
This sequence comes from Candidatus Bathyarchaeota archaeon, assembly GCA_029882535.1. NCBI lineage: Archaea > Thermoproteati > Candidatus Bathyarchaeota > Candidatus Bathyarchaeota archaeon. Next base: position 61,749 of record JAOUKM010000002.1, on the reverse strand, counting down.
AGTTTGTGCTTCTTAAATCAATCTCTAACTCTACAATCTAGAAGACAGATTCGACGACACTCACGTGCATAAACTTCTCTTTTTTCTAAGAAATCCTCCAAGTAAACTCCAATTCTTTATATATCTAAGAAGTCTTTTGTGATTGTTTCTTACTATAATTATAGTATTTTTAGCCACATTTCTCACAGAAAATAGCTTCACTCAAGAACTACACTTCTTTCTCTTCCGTAGGAGTCTCCTTCTAATGGTTGTGTTTGTAGATAAATACTCTAAACCTCAGGTATATACTGGGTTTTGCATACATTGGTTTTCGGTAAAATTCGCACCCTAGGAGGTCAAAGCTAGTTTGTTGCTCAATCATAAGACGTGGTATCTTGCATTATCTCTCTTCGTTATGCTGATTTCCTTCTCTTCACTATTTTAGACATCTTCGTTATCTGTATAACAACTAGGCAACACTTGATAGTTTTGAATTGCAGATCTGAATCACAGGAATTCTTCGATAAGTTTTTGTGTTGAAATACTCCTAACTCTATTGATTCAAATGTCTTACTATCATATACGATTATTCTACTATGCTTCAAAGGAACCACGAGAAATCAAACATATAGACCAATTGAATCTTCACAAAGCTTACGTAGTCAAAGGGATAACAGAGCCATATTTATCAGGAGAATCTTTTAAACTCCAAAATAAGATATTTAGACCTTCGGATGTATCTTATTTTCTGATTAAAAGAACTCCCTTCAAAATCTCATCTTCAGCGGATACTTGTTTGGTCGATTTTGTAGACGGAATTGATGTTACAGAAATCTTGTTGAAAAGACCAAAGAAAGAAAGAGAGAAATTTTCAACAATTACTTCTAAAAAAAGTGTTTTTATTGTTCATGGTAGAGATCACAAACCAATGAAAGAACTTAAGGCAATGCTTTCTGAATTTGGACTTAATCCCATTGTTCTTCATGAACAACCAAGTGCAAGCAGAACAGTTGTTGAGAAGCTTGAGAAATACTCTGATGTTGGCTACGCCTTTGTTATTTTAACTTCTGACGATATAGGGGCTTTAGCAGAGGACGTTTTAGGAACATCTATGAATAAGGTGACTGAATCAACGAGACCATTGACACAAGTGATAGAAGAACTTTTCATGACTGCCCGTAATAAGCAGATGAGGTTCAAACTATTAGAATTGTTTTCGAAGTTTTTCACGAATAGAGCACGTCAGAATGTCGTTCTGGAGTTTGGGTATTTTATAGGATTATTAGGTCGTGATCGAGTTTGTTGTTTGTACAAAGGCGATATTGAACTACCTTCAGACATGCATGGAATAGTCTATGTACCTTTCAAAGAATCGGTAAACGAAGTAAAGGACAAGATAATCAAGGAACTTAGAGAAGCTGGCTACGACATCAAAGAGACCAGTGAAGAGACAAAGAAGTGGTCAATCGAATGGAAAGACGCTTAAAACTGAAATGTTCCTCTTGTGGTCATTGGAATCGAATTCCAGTAAACAAGATATTCGTAGAACAACCTTCTCCAGAAGCTAAAGTCAAAGTCATGATACCAATGTATGAGCCTCTGCAAGTTTCTAAATGTGAAAAATGTGGAGAAGTTTTAGCTGAACCAAAAGAACTAATACAAATACAGAAATGAGCATTGTCTTGAATAGAATTAAGACGCATCCGTCCATCATCTTCCATTTCTTCTCCGAAAGAATTAAACCACAAAATATAATAATTGTATGAGTTAATTTATGCATTCAAAAGATGTCTTCCCCTATAAAAGTTAACTGTGTGCATTGTAACTATGAGAACTCTGTTGAGTTTGAAGCATTTAAAAACTTGAATTTCGCTCTATGCAAAGGGTGTGGCAAGTATTTTAATCTCTTTGGTGTTTACCATTCATTGTACAGTACGATTCCATTGTGCGAAAGAATGGTCAACGTCACTGTTGATCATGCCTACGCAAATTACCACATAGAGGCTTTCCAAGCACAAGAACAAGAAAAAATAGAGAGCACTCTTAAAGAAAGTAATTTCCGAGATTTACTAAGACTAATATTGCATGATATGATTTTATATGGTAGCTCTTTCATGCAAATGATTCCTAAAGATCAGATCTTAACGTTGAAGAGATTGAAACCTCAGGTATTAATATTTAGAATTGATTGGGTTCAAGAACCACCAAGAAGATCTTATTTTCAAAAGATTGTTGAGATCAAAAGATTTGACGATCCTTCTATAAAGTACGACATCGATGACTGTTTGCATTTCAAAGTAGGTTTGACCGTATGTGAACCGATAGGTGAATCAATCTTAGGATTTTGGTTTACTACTTGGTATTTCTTGCGGGATTTACCCGAAATGGTTCCTTTATTGGATATGCGAGGAGCAAAATATTCCAGTCTAAAAGAGTTTAGAGATTTTAAGGAATCGGGCGTATTAGGTGCTGCTGGAATACCTCATAGTCTAATATTTCCTTGGATGCAAACACCACCAAGCATTATGAAGATAGAACAACAGAGATTTCAACATGATATTGAGAGAAGAAGAAATACGATAAGCAGAGTTGTGGAACGTCAATTATTTCCTAGAATACTAGGTCGGAATTATGATTACGATAATTTCCCACGACTCGTTTTTTCATAAGAACTAATTAGAATTCAAAGATAGATATTTTCGATAATTTCAATAATTTCTTATAAACCAGAAACAAGATTAGAAGAATAGGAGCAAAGACTTTGGAAAAAGAACGAGTGGAGAAGAAAGCTTTAGGGATAAGAGAGCTTGTTGCAATTGTTGGCTTAATGGTTGCAATTATAGTAGCTGGAACTAGTTTATTGAGTAGTGTTGAAAATGTTCCTTGGTGGTGGTTCCATTTCTCCTTTATTGTTTTAATTGCACTTTCCTTTTCCATACCAATTGCGATTTTTATCAGACCTATTTCCAGAAGGATTAAGAAATTTAGATTGAAGAGTCAACGGAACAAGGTCTCGAGAAAGCATTTCTCACAGTTCAAAGATCTTGTGGATACTGCTTTTAGATTTAGTTCCGACGTAAGAAGCATCGAGGAAAGTTTGAGAACACATTATAAAAATGAAATTAAAAGCTCTCTAGTTAGGCACGTTTTACAAAATCACGCTGAGTCAGAACTTAGAAATGCCTTTTTCGAGATAAAAGCAAGATTAGACGAATTTAACAAGTCTTTTCGTGACCTCTATCTTATAATGGGAAATTTTGAGTTTTGCTTAAACATCTATACGAGACATCTAAAAATCATTGAAGAATTTGTGCACGAGATTATGTATACGACTAATAAACCGATTGTCAAAGGCATTGAGGCAAATTTTGAGGCTTTTAGGGAAAAGTTCAACTATTTTGTGAAGGACTTCAGGGATTATTGTCAAAAAGTAAATCAAGAACTTGGAGAAAGAATGTTTCCAGAATGGGCTATTGATTATGTGAAGAAGTGGTAGATTAAATCATGAACGTTTTTAGATTTATTTGCTATAATATTCTGGAAATCTTTGTTTATCCTCTTCGGTGGCTTCAGTCCATTTGTTCTTAATGTCGGGATGCATTTTTCTCAGTTTTGGGACAAACTCTTTCTCAACAAGCAGAAGTTATTAAACAGCAATCAAGTTTCATGAAATGGATAAAGTATGCAACAATTCTATTGCCTATTGCAGTAATATCTGTTCCAGTAATAGAGATAATTAGTGTCTTGATTCGTCACTATCTTGGTATTCCCTAAATTTGTTGGAAATACAGAAAAGTTATAGCATAAACAAAGGAACTAATCAGAATCCAGAAAGTGAGAGAATGAATAGCTAGTTTTCCATCATACTACACACTCTTACACCCATACCCCTTTTTACCTACATTTCAGTACTTGCTACATTTTTTTCCACTAGTAAAGATGAAGGTATATTCCATAGTTTTTGACTCAAGCGTTCGCTCATCATGTTAGGACAACATTTATTCTAGAATAGTTGAGTAATGTAAAGCTATGAAAGAAGATGGGGAGAGATAGGTTGAGTACTACTACTGAGCGATATTTCTCGATTCTGAAAGATTACTTCAGCGACTTGGAGAAGTGGGCATCAAAAAAGAGATACACTGATCTGGAGCTTTCTCGTGCCATTAATACACTTTACAGTCCGACTATGATGAAAACAACTATAGAATCCTTGTTTCAAGAACTCAGCAAGCTAAGATGGAGCACTCAAGCGAGTAACGTAGCCAAACTTGGTGGGTTGAAAGCAACATATCTTGGAGAGGTTTATGCATATAAGAGGAGCTCACTTGAGACCTTTGACTATTTGAAGAAAATGGGTTTGTATTCTGACACCATCATTTTTAACGATCCCATACTTTCAGAAGCGCTCACTTTCGAGAAAAGACAAACTGGTGAGGTAACATCATTCCATCTTGTTGCCCACTGGGCTCATCGTCTTCTTGCGATAGAAGATTTATTTCGCTCAGAACTAAATACTCCCATCTGCACTCTAGCGCCAAGCTATGTTTTCTCTCTTGAAAAGGAGGGCATTCTCGAATCAACTGATTGCTTTCTCCGTGAAACTGTAACCCCTCTACTTGCATCAGACATTTTTCAACATGAATTTAGATCGTTGCAAGAATTAATGGAATTTCTCTCTCACATCAAGAGTTTTGACGAATTTATTTCCCTTACTAAAAAGCCTGAGTTGCTTGTTATTCCTGAAGGAGACCCTGTTGACGAGAATTACTTACAAAGCTTACGGGAATATTATGAGAGTAAATACAACTCGGCATTTTCTTTGCTTGATTCTTTTTATCTCCTATTAAGAGGACGGCAAGCTATGTTGACATATGATCTTATTGTCAATGGAAAAATCGCACCCAACTTCATTACTGACTTTAAAGGCGTTCTGAATTACTTTCTGTGGCAAGCTAAGAATGACAACGAGCTTGTGTTTAAACACTTGGAAAAGAGACCATTATCAAAGGATATGTTGATTTTGAACGCACTTCAGCAGGAAGAGCTGAAGTGGTTAGGTAATGTTCCTCTTAACAAGCTTAAGAAAATGAGGGAAAGAGGGGAACTACAAGAAATGAGAGATTTTCTTCGGCAAAATGTTAAGAATATTCATAATGTAAGCGATGAGGAATTTGTTGAAGTGGGACGACAAGTAAAATATAACCTTGAAGAAGCATTCAAAAGACATGATTCGGAAGTCAAGGGATTGAATGAAAAATACAAACGCAGATATGCGATCGGTCGAGCATCAGTTGTGGTTTCAGGAAGCTTGGGTGTAATTTCTACACTTTACCCTCCCCTCGCATTGGCTGCAAGCGTTGCGTCTACTATTATTGGAAGTGGATCACTGATGCAAATGGTGAAAGCTTTTATCAGCAAAAGGGAGCAATTAGAGGCTTTGCAAAAGAAACCTGTCGCTATGCTGTTTGACGCACATAGTCAGTAATATAAGAACTACAAGCGAGCTTATAGATTACAGGTATCGGTCTCAGACGTATAATGTGGGTTGTATGTGTGGTTTTTCGGGTAAAATTCGATGGGTAGGGGGTCAAAGAAGGTAGGAGTAGGCTTGTTTTGGTATTTGAGGCGTGTCGGTTGCTTGTCGCTGTAGTGTGCTTGTGTATACGGCTTGGTTGATCCATCATAAGACAGGATAAGTTAAGTTAAGCTGTCTTCTACATGGAACAGCAAAAACAACATGACATGCGTCATAAGATGCCGACAGAAAAAGAGGAAGAGGGCTTGTATGTCGCTGTGTAGAACCGTATCACATATACAGTTTGTCTAATTCCTTTACATGCATTATGCTGTAAATATTTCTTGTTTGAGAAGAAGGAATAAATACTTGCCATTTCCCTTATTCAAAATGGCGAGTTGGAGGTTTAGATGTATTTATCTATATCAGGAAATTGCCATTTGCGCATTTTTCCTATCTCCCCCCTCCACTCGCCTTCTAACACATTATAACACACCTCATCTACTGCCGATAGAAAAAGACGGAGAGAGGACTTGACATCACTTATCTAGTCTTGTGAGTTTTGCTATTGTCTTTTCCTTGTTCTTTTGGTAGCATTCGTTACAGTAGAACCTAATCGTAATTCCGCAAGCTGCAAGAATGTTTCCAGAAGCCACTATCACATCTTTAGGATCGAGTAGTTCACCACAACCAGTACATGCGAATTTCAAACTCATCTCACCTTATGCACTAAGTTCTCCAATTCCACTCTAATAGTTGTCGTTCGTTCGCCTCGAAAAGGAAACAATGTTTCGGTTTAGTTAATTACCTCAGTACAAATCCTCTGGAATCTTTTTTCTTCCGCCGTTTCTCCTAACATGCCATGCGCATTCAACATAGTCTGTTCTGCGGCTCCATCTTAGTTGTGCGCTTGGTCGATCCAATATTCTGTCCATGCAGAAATTGACAATACAGCAAATAGGATAATGGTAGCGCATTCCATTAATGCAATCGTTTGCAGCTTTTATTAGGCGTTTCAGAAAGGGAGATCGGAAACCTATGACTATTGTTCTTCCATACCTTCTTTCTTTTCCGATTATGTCAGCTTCCTCATAAGTCAGAAAGAAGAGAAAATGCTTGTAAGTGATCTTTTTTCCCTTTTGCCACACTATTCTACTCATTGCTTATCACAATCTTGCCACTAGGCAGCACAGCTTCAACATGCCAACCTTTCGCAAGCCACGTTTCAAGCTCTTTTTCGCTTACGATTTTCTGACAATCCTCTTCCTCGGTTACGGAACGTTTTTCAACTGTAAAACGGTCAAGATTTTCTCGTTTCTGGACTTGATCTATAACATTATCTATTTCTTCGTGTGTAGTTGCGTATCCTAGCTGATTTATTATCCATTCAAGTTTTTCTGGTGTTATGTTTGGTAATAGTTTGAGGTTATCTACGATGTTCTGTTTTCTTCTTTCAATTTCGCTGATTTCAGTTTTGAATATATCGATCTCTTTGTAAGCTTCAACATACTTCTCTCTCTGTTTTTCAACTGGAGGGATGAAGTAGCTTTTTTCAACACCAAGCGAATGTCCCATCCAGTATTTGACTAACATGCTTGGTGCGGTTAAACCCATGTGTGTTTCAAAGAATTTTCTTAGTCTATGAGGGCTTGTTGTTGTTCCAGTTTGTTTACTGATTCTGTCGAAGATTGTAGATAGGTTTTCAGGAGTTATAGGTTTTCCATAGGCTCTTTCAGTTGTGAATAATGGAGAGTCTTTGGTTAATTCTTCGCCTCTCTGCTTTCTCAATTCCAAGTAAGCCTTAAGTTGTTCAACCGCATTTTTGCCTAAGAAAGTGTCGTATTCAAGAGCCTCTTTCTGTCGTATCACTCTTAGATGTATGAACTCTTTTCCGTTTTCTAATTCTTCTTTAATGTCTCCATACTTCAAAGTTACGAAGTCTTCTCTGCTCATGCCACTATCTTTTAAGGCTAAAATTATCGCTCTTTCTCTTACGTCGATCATGCCAAGCATTTTCTTTATGGTTTCTGCTGTGTGCGGTTGAATCTCTCTACTGACATACTTTGGGATTTTAAGCCTTAACGGATAATAGTTGTAAGCATAGAAGCTTTTGATAACTGAGTGGTAACGGTTTGCAATAGTGGATTTTTTAATTCCTTTCTCTTTTTCAAGCCATGCGCAAAATTCCCTTAACTCTTCCTCTGCTTTATGCTGTGTGCGTTTGTCTTCGCTTTTTATCTGTTCCTTTCTTTCTTCGATTAGCTGATCTGGAGTCTTGTCTAACCACTCACAGTATTGGTATAAGCCTTTTGAATACATTATCTGAGTGTGCTTGCTTCCAGTTTTGTCAACTTGGATAGCTGTAAGCCATTTCTTGCTTGTTTCAAAACTGTATGCCCATTCAAGCCTTTTCTTAACGATGTTTCTTTTCATGTAGTTTTCACCTCTTTTATGCCAATTCTATCCGTTAAAGGTTTCTTCTTTCTACAAAGAGTATAGCGTAAGGATACTACTTTAAAGTAAGCAAGCAATAGTTTTTCTCAAAAATTAACAAGACCATTGTGAAAAACCATTTTCTTCAGGAATCCGCATACTAAATCGGTAAAAGCAGTGACAAGCCCCTTTAAGAAACGAGACAAATGGCACATGCTTAAACTGGGCGCAGAATTCGACCACACATCCATCCCCATATACGAAGCGGCTGCCCGGGGAAAATGTACACCATTGCTCAAGACGTTGTATACAAGTAGTTGTCAAAACAACTGCAAATACTGCATCTTTCGTGCACAAAGAAACTGCACAAGAATGACGTGGCAACCACAAAAACTCGCTAAAGTCACCATGCATTTGTGGAAAGAAAGAAAAATCTGCGGTCTCTTTCTTACAAGCTCTATAACCAAAGACCCTGACTACATAACCGAAAAACAACTAGAGACTCTCCAAATCCTCAGAAACAACGGATATACTGGTTACATCCATCTAAGAATCATGCCTGGTACAAGCAAGCATCTGATAAAGCAAGCTGCAGAACTTTCAGATCGAATTGGCATAAACCTTGAAGCTCCAAACAAAGAAGTCTTCAGCGAACTATGCTCGGATAAAGGCGGCTTCAAAGAAGCAATCTTGAAACGTATGGAATGGATAGTTACAGAAGCAAAAAACGCAAGGTCAAAAACCTACAAGCCAACCTGCGGCTATGTAAAGTCTGGTGTCGATACACAAATGATTGTTAACGCAATAGATGACAATGATTGGCAGTACATCCAAGCTACAGAATGGCTATACGAAAGAATGGAGCTAAAAAGAGTGTACTACAGTGGCTTTGAACCAGTTCCTCAAACACCCTTAGAAAAACAGAATGCCTGCCCGCCTTCAAGAGAATACCGTCTATACCAAGTATCCTTTCTGTTAAGGGATTACGAATTTACAGCTGACGATTTTGCTTCAGTAGTAAGCGACGAAGGCTTCTTGCCAAACATGGACCCAAAACTAGCATTTGTGAAAGCAAATCTAGACCTTTTCCCTATAGACCTGAATACCGCAAGCCATAGTGAAATGATGCGAATACCTCGTGTCGGTCCTAAAACTGCTAAGAAAATAATTCAAACCAGAAGAGTCACTAAGATCCGTTTTTCATCAGACCTCGAACGAATTATTGGCGTAAATTTTACCCGGCATATAAGCCATTATGTAGACTTGAAGGACAGAAGATTAACAGATTTTCTGAAAACTAAATAAAGGAAAGTAAATAAGGATAGTCCGCAATAGATACGGAAGACCTGATGAGAGGCATATAACTTGAAAAAAGCAACGCTATTCCTATTAATATTCTTCCTTTCAATTGGCTCAATTTTTTTACTCTCTCCACATACTACATATGCAACCTCACCTTCACAAATCCAAGTCGACAGGATAGATCACGTAATAACACCGATCTATGGTGGAATCCTCCTTATTAACGATACAATAAAAATATCTCCAACAACTGAAAACGCCACAATAGAGAACTTTTCAATAGGATTTCCGCTGAAGTACAAAACAAACCTTCGTTTTTCTATGGCTTATAATGCTGAAGACTTCAATGAACAGTTGGATGTAATTTTAGACGCAGGTCTGGGAGTTGTAGGATATTACGGCGTAACGGTAGTTTTCCCTAATGAAGTACGTGACCTGCTTTATAATGGGCAACCTTACACTTTCACGGTGATATTCATTTTTTCAGACCTAATTGATTCTTCTACAGAATATACGTTTACAGTTGATTTTCCTTTATATCCAAGCCTCGCTCAAAATGCTTCTACGTGCAATGTTACTGTTATCTTGCCTAAAAACGCAAATTATACTGACAACGATTTTCCTTTCAATACCACTCAAAAGAGTGAACGTTACTATTTAAATTACACGGAAAGCCCCCTTCAAAATTTTGCACGAATGTCCACAAAGGTCAATTTTACTTCTAAAACTAAAGATGATTTTGCTTGTTTTTCAGTGAGTAAACTGAGTCGAGAAATAACCATAGATACGAACGGACATATTTCCTTATCTGAGCTGTTCTTATTAAAAAGCCAAACAGCCTTCACGGTTAGCAACATAAGACTACAGCTTCTTAAGGATGGCAGCGATGTTTCCGCTTTCGACGAGCAAGGAAAAAAATTAAACGCTGAACTTCTTGAAAACGAGACCAATACCTACGAAATTTCGCTTAATTTAGTGGAAAATCAGTCGAGAAGCTTCAGAGTTGTCTACGATCTTTTTGGAGAAAACCATCTTGTTCAGCAAGACCCACAAAGCTACATGCTGACACTTAGCCTCTCTGAAAACTTGCAGATGATACCACAAACCTTCACTGTAAAGATTATTTTCCCAGAAGGCGCTGTAGTTAAATCTTTCCCACAGCGAACATTTAGCATTCAAAGAGGTGTTTTTCAAGAAACACTTTTTCTCTCACTCTTTAACATCACGTGGCTACAAAATGAACAATGGAGTTTCACCTACAGCTACGCGATTTTTTGGGCGTCTTTCCGACCAACGCTTTGGACAAGTGCCTTAGTTATAATTGGCTCCATCATCGCTTTTGCTTGGCAAAGACCCAAAGCTCCCGTATCTGTTTCAGTAGTTTTGGTTCCTCGCAAAACATTGAACGAATTTGTTGAGACTTATGAAGATAAGAAGAAGATTCTTTCTGAACTTGAGCAAATAAAACAGAAAGCACGAAAAGGCAAGATTTCTAGGCGACGGTACAAAGTGCGAAAAATTACTCTAGAGAATCGGCTTTCCTCGCTTTCTAAAAAGTTGGCAGACTTGCAGCGGGGAATTATGAGCGGTGGAGCGAAGTATGCAGACATGATGAGACGGCTTGAAGTTGCAGAAACAGAGCTTGACAACATCGAGGCAGATATTAGGCGGATTGAAGTCAGATTCAAACGTGGGGAAATTTCTGCTCAAACCTATCGGCGACTCCTTGAAGGTGATTTGCAGAGACGGGAGAAAGCAAGGATAACAATAGACGGGCTTATCTTGAGACTTAGAGAATAGCAGCATCAAACGCTGACCCAAACATTTTTATTAAAAACCTGTCCTTTCATTAAGCTTCTAAAACTAAGGGGTTGACAAGTAATGGTTGAGGTACAAGTAGATTCGGAGAAATGTGATGGATGCGGCACATGCGTTGACGTCTGTCCCGTGGAAGTGTTTGAAATAAAAGACGAAAAATCTGTACCTGTCAAGCAAGAGGAATGCTTGGTCTGCAGAGCCTGCGAAGTTCAGTGTCCAAATGGCGCAATCGAAATCGTAGAATAGGCTTTACGGCTCTAAACTCCAAAAAGCTGACTGTACTTTCTTTACTTCTTCTAAAACCTTTTCTGCATGTTTCTCGGCTCTTGAACTTACAGGTGGACTCTCATCCCTCATTGAGTATGGGAAACTCGCCATCTTTGAAATTGTTAACGCTACAAGTTTTCCCAGTTGTCTAAGGTTGTAGCCACCTTCTAACATGGCCACAAATCTGTCTTCACAAAGAGTTGACGCTAAATCAATGATTTTCTCAAAGGTTGAGGCGTAACTGGTTGCAGAAAGGCTTAGCTTCGCCACAGGGTCGCCGTAGTAGCCGTCATAACCAACAGATGCCAAAATAAACTGAGGCGCATACTGCCGTACAAGGGGGACTACAATCTCGTCAACTGCCTTCTGATATGCTTTGTCGCTGACTCTGAAGGGAAAGGGAATGTTAACATTATATCCTAGTCCTTCACCTTCCCCAATTTCATCTACAAAGCCAGTTCCAGGAAATTCTCGAGGGTCTTCATGTAAGCTTATGTAAAGAACTTTATCTGTATCGTAAAAGATTTCTTGTGTTCCATTCCCGTGGTGAGCATCTATATCTAGAATTAGAACCCTTTCAAAATTAAACCTTCCAACCAAGTGTGTTGCTGCAACAGCTATGTTGTTGAACACACAGAAACCCGCAGCATAATATGGTCCTGCATGATGCCCAGGCGGACGAACCAAGACAAAGGCGTTCCTAAACTTTTTGCTCAAAACTAGGTCTACAGCTTTTATTGCTCCTCCAACAGCGTAGCGTGCCACTTCAAAGCTTTCTGAAGAAACTACGGTGTCGCCAAGGTCAAGCAAGCCTCCACCGTGTTCACAGATACGTTTTGCTAGTTGGATGTGTTCTGGAGTGTGAACGAGTTTTAAATCTTCCATGCTGGCTATGTCAGGTTTAACTAGTTTACATTTGCTCACAGTAGAAAATAGGTTCAGTTTTTCCAGTTCTTTCATTATCACTTTGAGCCGTTTTGAAGTTTCTGGATGATCGGACCCAGTGTTGTGTTCATAATATTTAGGCGTAAAGATTATGGCTGTTTTCGCCATTTTTTATTCCAGCATTTTGTACGTTTTCAAGAAGGTCTTTTCTACGTATTTTCGCAGAGTTAAGCCTTCCTTTTTAGCAAGTTTTCTCATTGTCTGATTTACGCCTGTTGTGTACTGGATGGCTTTTTTTGGTTTATCTGTTATGAACTTTGGGATTCCAAGTTTTCTTGCTGCCTGTCTTAAAACTCTTTTTCGTAGTGCATCTTTTGATGAGGCAATTTTCAAGTCAGCAGGGAGGCTTAGGGCGAGTTGAATTACCTTCCAGTCAGCGAAGGGCAGCCTTAACTCCACTTTATGAAAAGCGCATACTTTGTTGTCTCTTTGAAAGTTTGATTCATTGGACGAAACCACATCTTGGTAGAGTCTTCTCTGTAAGCCAACTAAACCGTGTCTCGCATAGTCTTCGAGGTAGCGGTGGTATCCGCCGAAAAGTTCGTCTCCTCCTTGTCCTGCCATTAAAACGCGAAAGCCAAGTTTAGCTGATTGTTCAGCAACCCAAAAAATGGGTGTCGCAATGCTTGCGTTTACAGGTTTGGGTTCTTCGATTAACCACAGAATTTTTGGAAGAGTTTCTTTCACATCGTCAATAGAGTATGCTACGTAATGGAAAGGTAAGCCTAAAGTTCTTGCAGCACGCTCCGCAAAGGCAGTTTCTTTTTGTCCTTCTAGCGCTACGCAAACTAGGTGCACATTAACATGGCATAGCTTAGCCAGAAAGGCGATTATGCTACTGTCGATGCCTCCAGAAAAAGCCACTGCGACATCTTTAACATCTGAAACGCGTTCTTTCGTTGATTTAAGCAAGACTTGTTTGAGCTGTTGTGCAGCAGTTTTCATGTCCACTTTTTGCAAAGGTGGCTGGGTTATAGTTTTAACGGTTTTAAAACAGAATCCTTTCTTATTGATAACAGCCAGTTTTCCAGGCGGAAACGAGTTAGCCTCTATTACACCTATTTTCCACAGGGCCTTGCGTTCCGAAGCTACAACGCAAATGTCTTCGTTTTCACCGAAATAAAGTGGGCATGTTCCAACAGTATCTCGCCCCACTACAGCTTCATCATCTTTTGCTATCGCAAAGCAGTAGGCACCATTGAAATTTTGAAGGAGATACACTGCCTTGTTCTCAACATTAATGAGCTTATTAATCACGTATTCCGCTTCATTCTTTGCAGGAGCGGGAAACAAGCGTCCCTCAAAAACAAGAGTGAAATCTCGATTTTGGACAGGTTGAGCTTTATCTTTAGACAGGGTTTTGCCAAAATTGTGACCTATCAAAGCGTTCGAGTCTATGTGTTCTTTCTGTAGCTCCTCTACAGTGCTTTTTATTGAAGTTCTATGGGGCGAAGCAATTCCGAAGGCATCAGAACCTCGGTGGCTTAGCATCTCGAGCATCGTAATAGCTGCATCAGAGATGTTTGAGTCTTTTTTGTCTACAGCAGCAATTAAAGCACCCATTCGTCTTTCTCCACTGTAAAGTGTAGAGCAAATAGTAAAAAGCCTAATCTTTAAAGCAGTATTGTATTAACATGTTTAGGGGTAGGTGAATGCCGATTCTCCCTATTGACACTGGTCGCTATGGAACCAAAGAGATGAGACAGATTTTCGAAGAAGAAAATAAGCTTCAGCGAATGTTAGACGTTGAAGCTGCTCTCGCATGGGCACACGCCGAAGTTGGGAATATCCCGCAAAAAGACGCAGAAATAATTATGCAGAAAGCTTCGGTGCGATACGTTAAGCTTGAACGTGTCAAAGCTATCGAGCGTGAGATTAAACATGACGTGGCATCAATTGTCAGAGCTTTAGCCGAGCAAAGTGGCCCAAGCGGTGCCTATGTTCATCTAGGTGCAACAAGCTACGACATCGTTGATACCACAAAGGCGCTTATGCTAAAGGATGCTGTAAAACTTGTTGAGCAAAAATTAGACGCTCTAGAACAAATTTTGATGAAAAAAGCCAACAAGTACAAAGGAACAATTATAACTGGCAGAACACATGGTCAACATGCTCTGCCAATAACTTTAGGCTTCAAATTTGCGATTTGGATGCGAGAAAACGCTCGAAACATCCAACGATTAAAGCAATGTCGTGAACGTTTGCTGGTTGGGAAAATGACTGGTGCTGTAGGGACCCAAGCAGGGTTGGGACGACACGCCATTGAGATTCAAGAACTTGTAATGAAAAAACTAAGCATAAAACACGCTGACATTTCCACACAAATTGTACAGCGCGACCTCCACGCAGAACTCGTTTGTCTTCTAGCCATAATTGCTTCCTCTTTAGACAACATTGCCACCGAAATTCGGGAATTGCAACGACCGGAAATTGCGGAACTGTTCGAGGCTTTCGAATATAAGAAACAGGTGGGCAGCTCTACAATGTCGCATAAACATAACCCCGAGACTTGTGAAACAGTTTGTGGATTAGCGAAAGTTCTGAGAGGCTTGATTATACCTTCACTTGAGAACGTTGTAACATGGCATGAGAGAGATTTAACACAATCCTCAGCTGAACGCTTCGTAATTCCAGAGGCTTGCATTCTAGTTGATCACATGTTATTTCTGATGATCAACATCTTAACCGACTTGCGAGTTGACGAAGAACGGATGAGGCAGAACTTGACAATAACAGGGGGGCGGATGATGTCTGAGGCTGTCATGACCGCGCTTGTGCAAAAGGGAATGAACCGCCAAGAAGCCCATGAACTTCTCAGAAAACTAACAATAAAGAGCGAAGTAGAAAACCGCCATTTCAAAGAAGTTTTAGTTAAGAACAAAAAAATACGGAAATTCTTAACAAAAACAGAGATTAGCGATGCCCTTAACCCACAGAAATATTTAGGAACCGCTGTCGAACAGGTAGAACTGATGATAAAGAAAACACGGCAGGAAAGAAAGGCGAGAGCGTGAATATTGTCTACTTTCCAAACCTGCGTTTACGTTGTTGATAAGTTCTCACTGCCCGCAACAAATCAATTCGCCGAAAATCAGGCCAAAACGCATCCAAAAAGCACAGCTCGCTGTAGGCGCTCTGCCACAGCAAAAATCCGCTCAACCGTTCCTCTCCACTAGTCCGAATGATCAAATCGGGATCAGGCTTTGGCATATAAGCCGTATACAAAAACTTCTCAAACACTTTTTCATCGATCTTCTCTACAGGCAGTTCTCCCTGTTTTACCTTCTCAGCAATCTTCTTAGTGGCATCCACTATCTCAGCTCGCCCTCCATAAGCTAAAGCCACAGTCAAAAACTGCTTGTCATAGGTTTGCGTAGCCTCCTCTGCTTCCCGAATCAGTTCTTGCAGTTTCTTAGGTAAAAGTTCAATTCGTCCAATAATCTTCACTCGAACCTTATTCTTATGAATGCGCTCATCGGTTAAAATCTCCTGCAACTTCTCCTTAACAATGCGAAAAATCTCTTCAACCTCTTGTGGCTCTCGTGCAAAATTTTCAGTAGAAAACGAATATAAAGTCACGCACCGTACTCCCAGATCCAAACACCAATCAAGCAGCTGACTAACTCGTGCACTTCCATACTGATGACCGACCCACGACTCAAGCAATCGCTCAGAAGCCCAGCGCCTATTACCATCCAAAATAATAGCAATATGCTCCGGCATCTTGCCGCCTTTAACTTGGTACCACAGCCATCGCTCGTAAATCTTGTAAGCACCAATCGCCGAAAGCAAGCCTTTTAACATAATAGACGAAACCTCAAAGCTGTGCGTCCTCTAAGGCACGAGCACAAATGCAACCATGCGTCTTTGGTAAAGAAGAAATTGCCTCTTTTAAAACTTGCTCAATAATAAGCTTCTTTTTTTCTGCAATTCGAGTAAGTTCGCTGACGGTTTGACATTTCTGTAATCCAACAGCCATATTAGAAACATAACAAAGCGAAGCGTAACACATCTCTAACTCTCGCGCGAGAACAGCTTCAGGTAAGCCAGTCATTCCTACTACATCGCATCCAAAACTCCGAAGCATCTTAACTTCTGCGGGCGTTTCATATCGTGGGCCTTCGGTGCAGGCCAAAACTGCCCTATCCCAAACGTTTTCTCCAACATGTTTCACAGCCTCTATCAAAGCACTGCGAATCTCGGAGCAATACGGCTGAGACATATCGACATGTGTCACAGGGGCATCGTCATAAAAAGTCCCTTTCCTATGCTTAGTGAAATCCACAAAATCGTGAGGAACCACAAAGTCTCCTGGCTTTAAGCGTCTATTGATGCCGCCTACGGCATTAGTCGCAAAAACTCGCTTCACTCCAAGTATATGCAAAGCAAAGATGTTAGCGCGATAATTTATGCGATGAGGGGGGACTGTATGATTTAAACCGTGGCGGGGAAGAAAAGCCACAGTTTTTCTCTCGAATTTTCGAATGGAAACTGGTGAGGGAAATCCGTATGGAGTTCCAACTCGAACATGTTCAACTTCTTTCAGAAAACCCTCAAAGCCACTACCGCCAATAACTGCTACGCTAGCTTTGCTCAAATTCTTCAACTTTCTTCTTCCTCTTCTTGAAGAAGCTACCATACTTTATGTTTATTACAAGAGCCACGAGAGATGTGGCGATGGCTAACAATATGCCAATGAATATGGTGAAGACAAGTTCAGCCCATGCCACCGTAGGATCGATAAGAATGCATGAAACTTGACTAAATATTTGTGAAGACCAAGCAATCACAACGATGATGACTAAGGTGCGTAGAAGCCGAATATCCCGTTCAAAATACCAACGGATGGTTCTTCCAGATAATACGACGCAAATGCCAATGACTATTAGGTATATGCCTTGTTCAATAAATTCACCTGTAAGACTTGGCAGCAAACCCAGCCATTGCTCCAGATTTGCTGGTGGTGTGCCAACCAATTCTGCTGCTCCGTTTATTCCTAGAAATACTCCGACAGTGGCGGCGATGATTCCCGCAGCGAAAGCAAAACCTGCAATTTGAACGGGAAGTGGAGGTGGTTCATATTCTCTAATCCATCGAATGAAATGCATAGTTGCTTTGTCAATACCAAATCCCTTTACGAGAAGAATGGCTCCCAGAACTATCAGAAAAAATATCCATGTATAATATATCCAGAGTGCACCTGCACCCAAATACATTGCAACTAATATTATTAGAAGGAGCCCAGGGACTCCGAGGGCGATTCTTGAGTAGCGTGGGGTTTCGGTGAGCATCTTCAGATATTTACTGAACAATGCCGCAGTTTCTTCGATGGATTTACTGTGTTTGATGATTATTCTCCGAACGGATGTGACAGGTACTCTCGATTCAATCAGTGGTAAAACTGCCTCATCTGAGTAGCCATCGGTTACAAGTATTACGCTGTTAGCTGGAAAAGTCTCTAAAACTTCATTCAATTCTCTGACCAGCTTCCTGTCGGCTTCAACACCAAGTAACTGCGAGCCGGAGATTGTAGCAATTTGGAAATTCTCGTGAGGTTGCCCTTGTTTCTTAAGTTGGTCGTAGACTCTCACAGCTTCAAACATGGCGTTAGCGTCTGGTTCTTCAGGGTCTTTCAAGGCTAAAGACACTGCTGCATCGAGGTTTCTCTCTCTGCTTAATATAGGAGTTTTTTCTCCAGTCTTAGCGTCTATGTCGCCATCTCGGTCAACGCATAAAATCAGTAGCCTTTCTTCTTTTTCTTTTGACGCCATTGAAAGCTTCCACTTTTCTTTCAGACTGTTGCAACTTTAACTTTATGTTCTATTAATAAGAAACTTCGTGTGTAGTATAAGTATTTAACTTGAAAATTAAGTCGTTTCTTCTCCCGCTAAGAGCCTGAATTCTTCTAACGTAAGTTTTTCGCCTTGTTTTAGTTTCTTTAACGCTTTTGCCTTTAACTTCTTTCGTGTTTCTTCTTGCTGCAGCATTTTTCTTTTTTCTTCTGTTTCTGCCAAATCTTTTTTTAGTGCTTTAATTTTCTTTTCAACTTCAGCATATTTTGCGTGAATCTTCTGGGATTTTTGCTTATTTTGAAGGAAAATTTGATGATGGTTGTCTGCTTCGGTTTGTAACGTTTTTGCCTTATTTATGGTTTCCATCATTTTATTGTGGTGTTCTTGGCTTAGTTGGGCTAGTTCTGAAAGTTGTGTGTGGAAAAGTCTCGCTTCTTCGTCCATTATCTTTATTTCGTTTTGTAACTCCGTGATTTTTTCTTTTGCATCGTTTATTTGTTGGTAAATGTTAAGTTTGATTTCGAGTTGATTTGCTTTTTCGATGAGGGGTTTTTCTTCTTGAAGTGTTAAGGAGGTTGTTTGAATCTCCCATTCAATTTCTTCTTTTTCTCTTCTTATAGCGTTTGCAGCTCGCTTTGGTTTCTTTGCGGTTAGAAGGCGTAACCTTTCCTTTAATTGCTTGGTTTCTTCGATTTCCTCTTTTATAAGAGCTATCGTTTGATCTCTTTGAGACTTTAAATCTTTTACTTTTGCATTCATTGCATCTCGTCGTTCTCTAATATTTGTAGCTTCCAATCGCAAATCCTTAATTTGTTTGTGAATTGTATCTCTTTTTTCAGCCCATTGTTTCGCCTCTTTATTGAAAGAGTCCCGTTTCTCTCTAAGAGATTTGAGTTCTTGGCTTAGTTTTCTGATTTTTTGCGTTATTTCGTTAGACAATTTTTCTGCCCCGTCTAACCTTCGAAAAGAGGCATTGCTGATAGAATTTGAAGCTTTGAGAGAATTTCGCTTTTCGACGAGTTTAAAACAACTTTATTCAAGTATGATTCTTGCATCAACCGTTTTAGCTCCTTTTTCGTAGACCATCACAGGGTTTAAGTCTAACTCCTTTATCTCTTGGTAATCCATTACAAGTTTTGACGTGTTAACTATTACATCTGCTATGGCGTTGGTATCGAGAGGCGGCTGGTTCCGATATCCCCTTAAAACTGGATAAGCCTTTATCTCAGTAATCATCAACTCGGCTTCTTGCTTTGACACAGGGGCGACGCGAAAGACCACGTCTTTTAGAATTTCTACAAAAATTCCGCCTAGACCGAACATTACTGATGGCCCAAACTGATCGTCTTTGATAGCACCCACTATGACTTCAGTTGACTGCGGAGCCATTTCTTGCACAAGGACCCCCGATATTTCTACGTTTGGCTGATGTTTCTTCGCGTTAGTGAGAATCGTTCTGTAAGCTTGCTCTACTTCATTAGCAGTTTTCAAGTTCAGCATAACACCACCTACATCTGATTTGTGGATAATGCCGAGTGAAACAATTTTAAGCACAACTGGAAAGCCGATTTCTTCAGCAAATTTGACGACTTCTCCCTCTTTTTTAGCCACTTTAAACCTTGTGACTGAAATGTTATATTCTTGGCATATAGCCTTGGCTTCGGGTTCCAACAGGTTTTTCCTGTTTTCTATACGTACATTAGCAAGGATTTCTGAGACTCTCTTCATAATCCAACTTTCCTTTGCTCCTTTAGAAGCAAGAGGTTTCGGATATTTTAGCCTTAATTGTTGCCTAGATTGTAAACTTTTGGGTTGCCGAGAGTAAGAAACAGGATTGCTATAGCCTTCAATAACAATGCCTTAGGTGCCTTTTTGTGGGAACCTCTAAATAGCAACTTTGCCTATTTTTAAATTGTTCCATCACCCTAGACATGGAGGTGACAATAATTTCCACAAACCTTGAGATACAAATCAAAGAACTTAAGCCGTGGCTTAAAAGAGAAACACCCAGCATTCTGCAGCCCCTTAACGAAGAACATAAGAAATTGGTTGATAAAATCAAGGAGAGACTAGACGATGCCCGTGAGATTTGTGAAAAATTGGCAGAAGAAGGAAAAAAAGGAATAGAAAGTGGGAAGGCAGTTCGCAAAGCTAAAGTGACGGAAAAACTTTCCAAGTATTTTCTAAAACAGATCGACAAAATTGTTTTTCCAGAAGAAATGTCTTTCAATAAATTAGACAAGCTGCATAAAGATTTAGAGAAAATGTTTTCTTCCATTGCGAGAGAAAGGAATGCTTGGTTTCCCCGAATCTCACCTCTGTTTATTATAGCGCGAAAGAGAGTTGACTTCGCATTCAGCAGACTGGCAGGTTCAATCTCCGAGTTAAGCGTTTTTCTGTCAGGCGATTATTCAAAAGCACGAGTCGTAGAAGAGCTGTTTTTAGAGACTGATGAAACGATGAGGTTACTGAATGAACTAAGTAAAGTTGAAGGGCGTAAGGCGGGAATTAAAGAGAAGATGCAATCTTTTCAGAAGAAGATAGAAGAAAACGAACAAACCATCGAATCTATTAAGGACAGTGTAGAACTTGGCGATCTCGCTGAGATGAACCGAAGGGTTCAGCAGCTAAGGAAACAGGTGAACTATGATTTTAGGCATTTTAGAAAACCTTTTCTGAAGTTTGCGAATTTGACAAGAGGTCCCGGGTACACTCTTAAATCTGAAGAGGCAGAAAAGCTTAGCCAGTACTTGGACGATCCGTTTATCGCTTTCGCTACTGAGGAGCCTGGTTACCCGACACTTAAAAGCATACTGAAAAAGATAAAACGTGCGATGGATGAGGGAAAACTTAAACTGAAAAGTAGCCGTTTGAGAAAAGGGCGAGAGGAAATCAACGCAATTCTAAACGAGAATACGTTGGATGATCTACACCAAAATTGTGCACATGCTTTCTCTTTAAATCAGCAACTACTGTCTTCAGAAGAAACGCAAGTGGCACAGAGAAAGATTAAACAATTGCGAGAGAGGCTTAAGGAATTGCGAAAACGGAAAAAAACGGCTACTGTTAAGCTTGACGCTTCGAAAAAGGAGCATGATCAACTACTGGAGAAGGCCAAAAAACAAAAGAAAATGCTAGAGAGATCAATATATAACATCTTAGAAAGAAATGTTAACATAAGTTTTAGGTGAAAATTCACCATAAGCCTAGAATCCAAGTATTAGCACGTTTAATGAAACTTTCCCTCGTCTAAAAGGAAGAGTTTGTTAGCCCGAGCAAATAACTGAAAAAAATAAGAGATCAATTCTCTTTCACTCAAGAAATTATCTTATCCTTGTTCTAAGTTGGTTTTTAATAGATTCTGCTTGGGAAATGACAAATATACCATTCCAAAATATGTGAAGCCCTACGAAGCACAGAATCAACAGTAGGCACAGCCAGCTTGAGCGCGCATAATAGATATGTTTGCAATCCATGATTGGCAAAAAACATCTTGTTTCATTTGACTATATAAGCGAGGCGCTTTTGAAAGTGTGAATCTCCAGTACGATATTGGAAGCTATCAATGTCTCAAGCGAATTGGTGGATAGAATTCGCTCAGAATTGAGTCTAATATTGGATAGTTTCGCCGTAATGGCCTGTAACTGCAACAACATCATAGATGTTGATTACTCCATCTTGCACCACATCGGCTTTCGGGTTCCAGCCAGCCTCTCCTTCCCGACAACCGTAGATCCCAGTAACAGCGACGACATCGTAAATGTCTACAAGTCCATCTCCGTTGACATCAGGATTTCTCTTCACTTCAACTATACTATTAACATAAGTGTTATCAGATGTGTCTACTTCGCCTGCGACGGCGTCAGCTGTTGCGCTTAAGGCATATTTTCCGCTGAGTATACCCGTTGTGTTCCAGCTGAAGATTAAAGTCGTTTGACCGTCAGGAGCTAGATTGGTGACGGTTAGTGTTTGAATGGCATTAGTGGGCAGCGGGTTGGATTGTTCGAAATCTTGATCTGAGATGGTATCGCCATTAACTCTGATGTTGTCGATGTACCAACCCTCTCCAAGGGTTGCCGCGTCAGTCATGTAGCGGAATCCTAACAATACTGTTTCTCCGGCGTAGTCTGTTAGGTTGAACGTCATTGTCATCCATTCCGGCCAGTTTGGACTTGTTCCAGTGAGCCCTGGAAGGTTTGTGATTATGTCTTGGTCGGCACTAGACTCGTGGTCGTATGTTGTATATGCATTTTCTAAGGAGACCCATGTTATGCCTTCGTCCCTAGATACTTGAACGAAGCCAAAATCCCAAAGGAATTCGATGTCATATTTCGTGTCAAAAGCTAACACAGAATTACCGCTAGGTATGTTGACTGAAGTTAGCAAAAGGAAGTTTGCAGAGGCGTCAACATCGGAATACCACACGAGACGCCCATCTGTCTCAACTAAGTGCCAACCGCGGATTTCTGAGTAGTATAGGGTGACGTTAAAGGTTTCAGGCACTGTTCCTTGGTTGAGGGCGGTGACCGTGGTGTTGAGAATTCGACCCTTGTAAACGTCGGAAGCAGCAGGAGTAACATTGATCACAGCTACATCATGCATCCCCCCTGGAAGGAGATTCTTAGTTGCCTGTGTTAGACCAGAGGCTCCATCATCGTCCACTACCGTTAAGGTAACAATGAAGGTTCCGTTAGTGGAATAGACGTGGTTCACAATGACACCAGAGGTAGTAAATTCATCTCCGAAGTCCCAGAAGTAGCTGACGATTGATCCGTCAGGGTCATAACTACTTGAAGCGTCAAAACTAATTGACTCACCAGCATATACAGTCTCCGCTGACTCAGTAAACGATGCAATAGGCGGTCTATTCAAAACACTCTTAACAGTTGTTGTGAAACCACTTGCTCCCCTGTCGTCCAAGACCATCAAAGTCACTGTATAATTTCCATTGTCCACATATGAATGACTTGTGATGATGTCTGTAGCACCAGTCCCATCTCCGAAGTCCCAGAAGTAGCTGACGATTGATCCGTCAGGGTCATAACTACTTGAAGCGTCAAAGACGATAGGTTCGCTCGCATAAACTGTCTCCGCCGACTCTGTAAAAGATGCGATCGGTAGGTCGTTTTCCAAGATTGTTTTGACAGCTTGTGCGGAATTTAATGCTCCACTATCGTCTGTTACAGTCAACGTGACCGTGAAAGTTCCGTTAACAGAATAGGCGTGTTCGGCAACTATTCCAGTAGCGTTGGCACCATCTCCGAAATCCCAGAAATAACTAACAACATAGCCATCAGAGTCATAACTACTTGAAGCGTCAAACTCAATGGGTATGCCAACAAAAGTGGTTTCTGCAGATTCAACGAAACTAGCTATTGGAGACCGGTTCCTAACTAAAAAGGTCGCCGTTGCAGTGTCCTTTGCCGCGTCATTATCCGTTACAGTTAAAGCCACAACGTAGCGTCCATTATCTGAATAGGCATGATTTACGATCAAACCAGATGCAGTGTCACCATCTCCGAAATCCCAGAAGTAAATGACGATGAAGCCGTCAGGATCGTAGCTATCTGAGGCATTAAATGTGATGGTTTCACCAGTATAAACAGTTTCAGTCGACATTGAGAAAATCGCCACTGGAGATCTGTTTAAAACTGTTTTAGTAGCACTTGCCGAGTTTGTTGCTCCATCATCGTCAGTCATGGTTAAGGTGACCGTATAGGATCCGTCTTCAGCATATGCGTGTTCAACTATAACTCCAACAGCGTTCATTCCATCTCCGAAGTCCCAGAAGTAACTGACAATGAAGCCATCGGGGTCATAACTAGCCGAAGCATTAAAAGTAATAACTTCATCAGTATAAACAGCTTCAGTAGACTCTGTAAACGTCACGACAGGAATCTTGTTTAGAACCGTTTTAGTTGCATTGGCAGTATTTGTTGCCCCTATGTCATCCGTAACAATGAGCATTACGGTGTAGTTTCCATGATCTAAATAGATATGTTCAACAATCATATCCGTTGCATTACTGCCATCTCCGAAGTCCCAGAAGTAACTTACAATTGTGCCATCTAGGTCATAGCTGTCACTGGCGTTAAAGATGATGGTTTCGCCTTGATAGAAGGTTTCTGCGGATTCTGTGAATAATGCAACAGGGGGCTCGTTCCAAAGAATAGTCTTGGTTGCGGTAGATACACCAAAATTACCCTCATTATCTGTTACGTTTAACATTACTGTAAAGTTTCCGCTTGTAGAATAGGCGTGTTCGGCAACTATTCCAGTTGCGTTTGTGCCGTCTCCGAAATCCCAGAAATAACTGGCAATGTAGCCATCCGGGTCGTAACTGTTACTAGCGTTGAATGTGATAGGCTGACTAGTGTAAGTGGTTTCTGCAGATTCAGAGAAGGCTGCAACAGGGGGGCTATTCAAAGCTGTCTTAGTGGCAGTCGTCGAGTTATAAGCGTCGTCATCGTCGGTAACAGTTAGGATCACTATATACGTTCCGTTATCTTTGTAGGAATGGCTTATAGTAAGGCCGGTGGCGTTTGTGCCATCACCAAAATCCCAGAAGTACTCTACAATGTAGCCATCTGGATCATAACTATCCGTAGCGTTGAAATCTATAACCTCGCTGGTATACACTATTTCTGCCGATTCTGTGAATGATGCGACTGGTGACTTGTTCAGCACCGCTTTGGTTGCAGTGGCAGTGTTTGTTGCTCCTTTATTATCTGTGACAGTTAGTGTTAGCGTGTAGTTTCCATCCTCGGTATAAGCGTGTTCAGCAACAACACCCGTTGCATTGCTGCCGTCTCCGAAATCCCAGAAGTAACTAGCTATGTTGCCATCGGAGTCATAGCTATCTGAGGCATTGAAATAGATGATCTCATCAGTATACACGGTTTCTGCAGATTCGGTGAATAAAGCTACAGGTTGTTCATTCCAAAGAATGGTCTTGGTGGCTGAAGTTGCGTCCGAAGCGTCATCATCATCTGAGACTGTTAGAGTAACCGTGTAGGTTCCGTTTATGAAATAGGTATGTTCTACGACAATACTTGTAGCATTTGTGCCGTCGCCGAAGTCCCAGAAGTAACTTATAATGGTGCCATCTAGGTCATAGCTGTCACTGGCGTTAAAGATGATAGGCTGGCCAATGTAAACGGTCTCGGAAGACTCGGTAAACGATGCCACTGGAGGCTTGTTCAACACTGTCTTGGTCGACGTTGCGTTGTCAGCTGCACCGTCGTCATCAGTAACCGTTAATGTCACTGTGTAGTTTCCATCTTCAGTGTGTGCATGGCCAACTATCATACCTGTGGCGTTTGTTCCATCTCCGAAGTTCCAGAAGTAACTAACAATAGTCCCATCTGGGTCATAGCTGTCAGAAGCATTAAAAGTAATAATCTCCTCTGTGTGGACTGATTCAGCAGATTCGGTGAATAGTGCGACAGGAGCACGATTCAAAACAGTCTTGATAGCAGAGGCAGAGTTGGTAGCGTCATCATCATCAGTGACTATCAAAGTAACTGTGAAGTTGCCATTATCAATGTATGAATGGCTAACCACAACACCAGTTGCGTTTGTGCCGTCTCCGAAATCCCAGAAATACTCGATAACAGTACCGTCGACATCATAACTGTCCGAAGCGTTAAAGGTAATGGATTCACCAGTGTAGATGGTTTCGACGGACTCAGTGAATGATGCGATAGGAGCACGATTTAGCACAACTTTGGTAGAGGCAGTGGAGCCTGTTGCACCGTCATTGTCGGTAACCGTTAATGTAACAGTATAGTTTCCATTTTCACTGTATATGTGTCCGATGGTTATTCCAGTAGCATTGGTTCCATCGCCAAGATTCCAGAAATAGCTAATGATGTAGCCGTCAGGATCGTAGCTGCCAGAAGCATTGAAGTAAATTATTTCATTGGTGTAGACGGTTTCGACGGACTCGGTGAATATTGCGATAGGAGCGCGATTCAAAACTCTCGTGGTTCCGCTAGCCATACCCATAGCTCCGTCGTCGTCGGTAACCGTTAAAGTCACAGTATAATTCCCATCATTAGTATAAGCATGACCTACCACTATGCCAGTAGCGTTAGAACCATCACCAAAATTCCAGAAATACTCAATAATAATACCATCACGGTCGTAGCTGTCACTGGCATTGAAATAGATCGGCGTGCCTGTATACACCAGCGTTGCAGATTGGGTGAACTTGGCTATGGGAGCTCGGTTTAGCACAGTCTTTACTGCAGAGGCTGTGGCTGTTGCTCCGTCGTCGTCGGTGATGGTTAAAGTTACTGTGTAGTTTCCGTTGTCGGCATAAGAGTGGCTGGTAGTAACCCCCGTAGCGTTTGTTCCATCTCCAAAGCCCCAGAAGTAACTAACAATAGTGCCGTCGGGATCATTGCTATCACTGGCATCAAAACTGATAGTTTCACCCGTATACACGATTTCCGCAGACTCGGTGAATGACGCCACTGGAGGAGTGTTTCCCACATGCTTAGTGGCCATCACGATATTGTTTGCTCCGTCGTCGTCTGTAACAGTCATGGTTACGATGTAAGTGCCACTCTCACCATAGGCATACTCAACTGTTACCCCTGTAGCGTTGGCACTATCTCCAAAATCCCAGAAATAGCTAATGATGTAGCCGTCAGGATCGTAGCTGCCAGAAGCATTGAAGTATATGATCTCACCTGTTTGGACTGTTTCAGCAGATTCGGTGAATAAAGCCACTGGCGGTCTATTCAAGACAGTCTTAGTTGAAGTAGCTGTGGCTGTTGCTCCGTCGTCGTCGGTGATGGTTAAAGTTACTGTGTAGTTTCCGTTGTCGGCATAAGAGTGGCTGGTAGTAACCCCCGTAGCGTTTGTTACATCTCCGAAGTTCCAGAAGTAACTAACAATAGTCCCATCTGGGTCATAGCTGTCAGAAGCATTAAAAGTAATAATCTCCTCTGTTTGGACTGTTTCAGCAGACTCGGTGAATAATGCGACAGGAGGCGTTACTTCCACTGTCTTAATTCCTGTTGCGGTAGCTATTGCACCATCAACATCCGTAACCGTAAGTGTAACTATGTAAACGCCGCTACTTGAATACGCATGTTGGGTGGTAACGCCTGTGGCGTTTGTTCCATCTCCGAAGTTCCAGAAGTAGGATGCTATAGTGCCGTCGGGGTCATAGCTGTTGGAAGCGTTAAAGCGGATGACTTCATCGATAAGCACTGTTTCTGCAGATTCGGTGAAGGATGCCACTGGGGGCCTATTCAAGACGGTTTTAGTCTCCGTTGTGGTGTCTGTTGCTCCGTCGTTGTCAGTGATGGTTAAAGTTACTGTGTAGATTCCATCATCGGCATATGCGTGTTCCACTATAATGCCACTAGTGTTGGTTCCGTCGCCAAAGTCCCAGAAGTAGCTAACGATGTAGCCATCAGGATCGTAGCTTAAAGAAGCGTTGAACGTTATGGTTTCACTAGTGTAGACTGTTTCGGCAGACTCAGTAAAGGATGCAATGGGGATTCTGTTAAAGACCTGTATGGTTGCAGTAGCTACTCCTATTGCTCCATCGTCATCGGTGACGGTTAAAGTGACAATGTAAATTCCGTCATCTGCATATGTGTGTTCAACAACAACTCCAGTTGCATTTTCACCATCACCAAAATTCCAGAAATATTCAGCAATAACACCATCAGAATCATAACTGCCTGAGCCGTCAAAATGAATAATTTGACTTGTATATACAGCTGTTGCAGACGGTGTGAAAATTGCGACAGGGGAGCGATTCAAGACAGTCTTAATAGCTGTAGCAATGGCAGTTGTTCCATCATTGTCAGTGACTGTTAGAATTATGGTGTAGTTACCATCATCTGCATAAGAATGACCTATAGTTAAGCCTGTAGTATTTGTTCCGTCGCCAAAATTCCAGAAATAGAGTACGATAGTGCCGTCAGGATCATAACTATCAAAAGCGTCAAAAGTGATAATTTCGCCCGTAAGCACGGTTTCTGCAGATTCGGTGAAGGATGCCACTGGGGGCTTGTTCAAAACAGTTTTAATAGCTGATGTTGAAGATATTGCTCCATCGTTGTCGGTTACCGAGAGAGTAACTGTATAGACGCCATCTTCCTCATAAGCATGCTCAACCACTGTTCCTGTAGCGTTGGTGCCATCTCCAAAGTCCCAGAAATAGATGACTATGAGGCCATCGAGGTCATAGCTATTTGAAGCATTAAACGCAATGACTTCGCTTGTATAGACCGTTTCTGCGGATTCGGTGAATAAAGCCACTGGAGGCATGTTTAGCACAGTCTTGGTTGAGATAGTTGTGTCGGTTACTCCGTCATCATCGGTCACCGTCACGGCGACTGTATAAGTACCGTTATCTACATACGAGTGGTCCACAATCACGCCAGCTGCGTTGGTTCCGTCGCCAAAGTCCCAGAAGTAGCTGACGATTGATCCGTCAGGGTCGTAGCTACCGCTTGCATTTAACGTAATAACCTCACCAGTGTACACAGTTTCTGCGGATTCCGCGAAACTTGCCACAGGCGCTCTGTTCAAAACCGTTTTAGTTGATGTTGCAGTATCTGTTGTTCCATCATCATCTGTTACGGTTAGAACTACTGTGTAGATTCCATCATTGGCATATGCGTGTTCCACTATAATGCCACTAGTGTTGGTTTCGTCGCCAAAGTCCCAGAAGTAGCTAACGATGTAGCCATCAGGATCATAGCTATCAGAGGCGTTGAAAGCAATTATCTCGCCAGTATAAACCGTCTCAGCAGATTCGTCGAAGGATGGTACAGGCGGTCGGTTTAAGACCGTTTTTGTGGACGATGTTGAGATTGACGCTCCGTCGTCGTCTGTAACAGTCAATGTAACTGTGTACGTTCCATCGTCCACGTAAGAACGCATCGTTATCATACCAGTTGCGTTTGTTTCGTCTCCGAAATCCCAGAAATAATCAACGATGTAGCCGTCAGAATCATAACTGCCTGATGCATTAAATGTATAGTTTCGCCTGTAAGCACAATTTCCGCTGACTCTGTGAACAAAGCCACTGGGGGCCTATTTAAGACAGCCTTAGTGGCATTTGCTAACGCTGTTGCTCCATCGCTGTCAGTAACTGTTAAAGTAACTGAATAAACACCTTCATCAGTGTAAGCATGGCTTACGGCCATCCCTGTGGCATTAGCGCCGTCGCCTAAATCCCAGAAATAATCAACGATGTAGCCGTCAGGATCGTAGCTATCAGAGGCGTTGAAAGTAATTATCTCGTGGGTATAAACTGTTTCTGCTGACTCGGTGAAGGATGCCACTGGCGGTCTATTCAAGACAGTCTTAGTGGATGATGTTGATGAAGATGCTCCGTCATCATCTGTTACAGTAAGAACGACAGTATAAACGCTATCTTCCACATAAGCATGCTCAACCACTGTTCCTGTAGCGTTTGTGTCATCACCAAAATCCCAGAAGTACCCAACAATAGTGCCATCAGAATCATAACTATCAGAAGCATTAAAGTAGATTATTTCATTGGTGTATGCAGTTTCAGAGGATTCAGTAAATGAAGCTACTGGTAGTCGGTTTAAGACAGCTTTAATAGCCGATGTTGAATCTGTAGTGCCATCATCATCAGTAACTATTAGAGTTACTGTGTAGTTTCCATTATTTGCGTAAGCATGTTGTACTACCACTCCTGTAGCGTTTGTTCCGTCACCGAAGTCCCAAAAACAACTAACAATAGTGCCGTCGGGATCATAGCTGCTTGATGTATTGAATGTGATTACTTCGTAGGTGTATACTGTTTCTGCCGATTCAGTGAAGGATGCTACAGGTGATCTATTCAGAATATGTTTGGTTGCTGTAGCGGTTCCTGTTGCTCCATCATCATCTGTGACGATCAGCGTTACCGTGTAATCCCCATCATCAGCATAAGCATATTCAACAACAACACCCGTGACATTGTTGCCATTCCCAAAATCCCAGAAGTAGCTAACGATAATACCATCTTGGTCGTAGCTGTTTGAAGCATTAAAAAGAACGACTTCACCAGTATAGGCGGTTTCTGCTGACTCAGTGAAAGATGCCACTGGCGGTCTATTCAAGACAGTCTTAGTAGCAGTTGCAGATGCAAAGGCGCCATCATCATCTGTTACGATTAGAGTGACCGTGTAATTCCCATGATCCACATAGGCATGCTCCACAACGACTCCTGTAGCATTTGTACCGTCCCCGAAATCCCAAAAGTAGCTAACGATGTAGCCGTCAGCATCATAGCTCACGGAAGCATTAAATGTTATGATTTCACCGTTGTATACTGTTTCTGCGGATTCAATGAAAGAAGCCACTGGAGAACGGTTTAATATAGTCTTGGTGCTGAAGGCAGAGTCCGTTGCTCCATCATCGTCTGTAACAGTCAGGGTCACTGTATAAATAATATCCTCGGCGTATGCATGGTCAACAACAACTCCTGTAGCGTTTGTTCCGTCGCCAAAATCCCAGAAGTGACTAGCTATAGATCCATCCGGATCATAGCTTTCACTGGCGTTAAACGTGATGAATTCTCCCGTATACAAAGTTTCTGCAGACTCTGTGAAAGATGCGACTGGGGGCCTATTCAAGACAGTCTTGGTTGCTGTGGCGGTGCTGGTTGCACTATCATCATCTGTTATCGTCAACGTAACCATGTAGCTACCATTATCAGTATAGGAGTGTTCGACAATTATGCCTGTCCCATTTGTTCCATCTCCGAAGTCCCAGAAGTATTCAAGTATGGTTCCGTCTGGATCATAGCTTTCAGTTGCATTAAACGTGATAGCTTCGCTAGTGTATACAGTTTCTGCAGACTCTGTGAACAATGCTATTGCAGCTCTATTTAAAATGGTCTTAGTGGCGTTGGTTGATGAAGCTGCACCTCTGTTGTCAGTAACTGTCAAAGTTACTGTATAGATACCGTCATCAACGTAGGCATGGTTTACAGTTATGCCCGTTGCATTAACAGTATCTCCGAAGTCCCAAAAGTAACTAACAATATAACCATCAGAATCGTAACTATCAGAGGCGTTAAAATAAATTATTTCGGCTGTATATACTGTTTCTGCGGATTCAGTGTATATTGCAGCAGGGGGTTCATTCCGCAGAATTGTTTTTGTAGAGGCTATCGAGTCTGATGCTCCGTCATCGTCATTTACAGTTAAGGTTACAATGTAGGTTCCATTTGTAGAATAGATGTGGTCTGCAATGATTCCGGTAGTGTTGGTTCCATCGCCGAAATCCCAAAAGTAAGTGACAATGTAGCCATCTGGGTCATAGCTGTCAGATGCGTTGAATGTTATAATCTCTCCAATATAGGCGGTTTCTGTGGATTCGGTGAAGATGGCAACGGGAAGTCTATTCAAAATAGTTTTGGTTGCGCTGGTAGTGTCAGTGGCGCCATCATTGTCTGTTACGGTCAGAGTTACCGTATAGCTCCCATCGTTAGCATAAGTATGCTCAACAGTTACACCAGTGGCATTTGCGCCGTCACCGAAGTCCCAGAAATAACTAATTATAGATCCATCAGGGTCATAACTGTCTGAGGCGTTAAAGTAGATTATTTCACCTTTATAGACCGTTGCTGCTGATTCGGTAAAGGTTGCAATAGGAGGTCTATTCAAAACTGTTTTAGTAGCGCTACTCGAATCTGTGCCACCATCATCATCGGTGACTTTTAAAGTTACTGTGTAGATTCCATCGTCAGCGTATACATGATTTATGACGTTGCTAGTTCCGTTTTTTCCATCGCCAAAATCCCAGAAATAACTAACTAGAGTACCATCAGAATCATAACTGTTGGAAGCATTAAACGTGATGATCTCGCCAGCATAAACCGTCTCAGCAGATTCGGTGAATAAAGCCACTGGTGGTCTATTCAAGACAGTCTTAGTTGAAGTGGTGCTATCTGTTGCTCCGTCGTCATCAGTAGCAGTCAGGGTTACTGTGTAGTTTCCATCGTTTTCATATGCGTGCTCTACTATCTCGCCTGTGGCGTTGGTTCCGTCTCCGAAACTCCAGAAGTAACTAACAATAGTTCCATCTGGGTCATAGCTTGAAGAAGCGTTGAACGTTATGGTTTCACCAGTGTAAACCGTTTCAGCAGTCTCTGAAAAAGATGTAACAGGAAGTCTATTCAAGGCGGTCTTAATTGATGTGGTTGTGTCTGTTGTTCCGTCGTCGTCGGTAACTGTCAAGGTTACAACATAGGTTCCATCGTCAGCGTATGCATGTTCCACGATTACGCCGGTGGCATTGTTTCCATCGCCAAAATCCCAGAAATAACTAACGATCGAGCCATCTGGATCATAACTATCACTCGCATTGAACATGATAAACTCGCCAGTATCAACAGTTTCAACAGACTCGGTGAACGAGGCAATAGGAGGGCGATTCAAAACAGTCTTAACTGCGGCAACAGTTCCAGTAGCACCATCATCGTCGGTTATGGTTAGCGTCACGGTGTAGTTTCCATTATCAACAAAGGCATGTCCAACTACAACACCTGTGATATTAGTTCCATCGCCAAAATCCCAGAAATAACTAACGATGGCTCCGTCCGAATCGTAACTATTGCTAGCGTTAAAGGCGATAGTCTCGCTTGTATAGACAATCTCTGCGGATTCTGTGAATGAAGCTACAGGAGGGGTGTTCAAAACAGTTTTGGTGGCGCTAGTTGATGCTGTTGCTTCATCGTCATCTGTTATGAGTAGGCTTACTGTGTAGTTTCCATCCTCGGCGTATGCATGGTCAACAACAACTCCTGTAGCGTTTGTGCCGTCTCCGAAATCCCAGAAATATGAAACTACAGTGCCGTCAGGATCATAGCTGTCTGATGCGTTGAAGATGATTATCTCGTTGGTGTATGCAGTTTCAGTGGATTCTATGAAGAAAGCAATAGGAGGTCTATTCCAAACAGTCTTGGTTGAAGCGGCACTGTTAGTTGCTCCGTCATCATCAGTAACGGTTAATGTAACAATGTAGGTTCCGTTTTCGATATAAGCGTGTTCTACAATAGCTTCTGTTGCGTTGCTGCCGTCGCCGAAGTCCCAGAAGTAGCTAACGATGTAGCCGTCAGGATCGTAGCTTAAAGAAGCGTTGAAGGTAATCGCATCACTTGTATAAGCAGTTTCGGCTGACTCGGTGAAGCCTGCAAGAGGCGACCTGTTTAAAATCGTCTTCGTGGCGTTTGTGGAATCAGTTGCCCCTCGGTTGTCCGTGACTGTTAGTGTGACTGTGTAGTTTCCATCGTCTGTGTATACATGGTTAACCGTAACACCGGTACCGTTAGTTCCGTCCCCGAAGTCCCAGAAATAGCTAACTATTATGCCATCTGGGTCGTAGCTACTGGACGCGTTGAATATTATAGTTTCATCCGTATAAACCGTCTCAGCAGATTCTGAGAACGAAGCTACTGGTTGCTCATTCTTAAGGATTGTCTTTGTTGAATTTGCTGAATTTATTGCGCCATCATCATCTGTAACGGTTAGCGTCACGGTGTAAGTTCCATTAGTAGCATAAACATGGTTAACGACAACGCCGGTGGCGTTTGTGCCATCACCAAAGTCCCAATAGTAGCTAGCAATAGTGCCATCTAAATCGTAACTATCAGATGCGTTGAGTGTGATCGGCTCACCAATATATGCATTTTCAGCTGACTCTGTGAAGATTGCTATTGGAGACCGATTGAGCACTGTGACGTTTGCAGCTGTTGTGTTGGATAATTCGTTGTTATCAGTTACAGTTAGTATCACTGTGTATGTTCCGTCGTCAGCGTAGGTGTGGGTTGTGACCATGTCTGTACCGTTTGTTCCATCTCCAAAGCTCCAAAGATAATTCACAATAGTGCCGTCGGGGTCATAGCTGCCCGAAGCATTGAAAGTTATTGTTTCGCCTGTGTAAGGGTTATCGGGGGCATAGAAGAAACTAGCTATTGGTGGGACTCCCCATGTGTGTAGTAACGTACAGTCTATTTCCCAACTATCCTGAGAAGTGTCCCCTGTTTCTGTTCCTCCCATAAACCTGATGCTGAACGTAGAGCTAACTAGATAATCGGTAACCGAAACGTTGTTCCACCCACTTGACAGATCGATGAAAAGATTGTGCCATGTAGATCCGTTCCAAACGTCTACCTGAATGTCTTCTGACCCCAACGTTCCTCCGAATATGCAAAGTTCCTCGTTTGGCAGTGTGTAATTAGCGTTTGTCCACTGCACTTCTAAATCAAACTCATAGTTTACTTGTGCTGTTGGTTTAATTGCTATTGTAACTGCACCCCATTGCTCGTTGGAGGTTAGGCTGAAGCTAGCGATGCCAGTTTCTCCTGCTGTGGCTTGTTTTGTATAAGCTACTCCCGCACTTGTTTCACCCCATCCTTCTTCTGACCCTCTAATAAAAACACCAGTATGACCAGATGGATAGCCAGAGTCTTCTATTACGTCGTCGTCGTCTGCGCCGAAAATGCGGAGAATGAGACAGTTATCCACGGTTGTGGTTACTGAGGAGCATGTAGGAGCGTTGTTGTTATTTGAGTCTGGACTCCCATACACGTTTATCGGATTGGTTGGGTCATGACCAGAGATTCTTAAAATAGAGAGAATGCATGACTCAGATGACCCAATTGTAAATGTATAACTGTCTGGTTCGGTTGCTGCTATTTTATACCATACACTGAAGGTGCTACTACCAGTGTTGAAATCTTCAAAAATTGTTGTCCAACCTAAGGGGGCAGTATGGTCTTCGCCTGAACCATCGGTGCTCATGACAGCAATAAGTAAATCGCCTTCAACGACACCTGACGGTTTATCTACAGTATGGGAAGTTGCTCCAACAGTGCTTTCATAAATTGAATATGATTCAAGAACTATTGAAACTCCCCCACCACCTGTGTTTTCTTCTGTAACTGTGTCATAAATCGAGTCTGGACCGTATTGTTGAGCTGTAAAGTTGGAGTGTGTACCTAGGTCTGCGACTCCGTCTACGTTACTTGTGTTGTTATCGACATAATCATATTCTTGTGCATCTGGAGATGCCAAGGCAGGGAACAACAATGGTATCCATAATAAGAAAAATAGCACAGTTAGAAAGAGCATAATGCGCGTTCTCTTATGCAAGGTGCTTCTCCTCCTTTCTTTTTACAAGATACGGGTTTTGACGGAGACAGTGCTGGCGTGCTTCGAACAGCTGATACGGACGGAAAATTTGCTTCTCGAAAATCCTCACTACTCTTTTCATTCAGACGAATCTCCTTTCTCCTTTCAGCACTAAAACTCTTCTTATACAAAGTAAAAAGAGTTTTGGATTTATCTTCTATATGCCTATGAATGTCAACATTTACCAGAATGTCCATGTCAACCTACTGTTTCTAGAGTTGGAAAACGGTTTAAGGTGTACTTCAATGCAAAGAATATTAAGATTTAGGAAATGTCATGTCTTCCGACACTCGCTTTCTTACCTGAGGCATGTGTGAATGAAGTCCAATGGCAATAGTAACAAAAGACGATGAGATTGGCATAAAAGGCTGGTATTAATAGTCAAAAACTTCGGGAAGATATGGACTTTCTAAACATTGATGAAAAGTGTTTTTGGATCAACGATGCTTGCGAGACCGCATCTTTTTCAACTTTTTCTTTTTGGTAGTCTTTGCTATACTATGTTTCCAAAATAGCGTGGCTACGATAGCTGTCCCTATCACCACAGCTACTGCTATGATCCAGCCTGGAGGTGATTTAACTGTAACAACTGTTATGTTTATTAGGTCAGTATTAGAGTTTCCTGCCGCATCCTTGACGGTCAAAGTCACGGTGTAAGTTCCATCGATAGCGTAGTCATGAGTTACGACAGCGCCTGAGGCGTTTGTGCCATCACCAAAGTCCCAAAGATAACTAACAATGCCTACATTGTCGGTGGATTTGCTTGCATTAAAGGCGATGGGTGTTCCTACATTGGCCGTTCTATCTGGACCTGCATTTGCAGTTGGTTTTGTTTTGTCCAGTATTAAATCGGGAATTTCACCGTAAGGTTTCACGGATGGATATCTGTCTTGATTGTTCTCATTTATAGGATATGGATTGTCCCATATTCCGTCGCTGCTGGGTTGGTCTTGATTAGGGCCACTCTTCTCATCGACATCGATGTACTTGTACCAGTAGTTTCCTCCAGAAGGATAGCCATTATCCCAAATGCTTATTGATTTGGTATCAATAACAACATGCTTTGGATTGTTGATAAAGTTGTTGTGATAAAAGGTATTGTCGGGAGAACTGGCCAGTTCGATGCCCAGTAGTTCGTTGTTTGCTATGGTGTTTTCCACAATTGAGTTATTAGACGAACTTGACAGCCATATACCATGGTAGTTGTTCATAAGATCGTTACTGAGAACCGTGTTGTTGAAGGAATTTGATGATAGGTAAATGCCGTGTCCCCCATAGGAACTGTTCGCAGCTCTATTGTCCACAATTGTGTTGTTAGAGGAAAAGGCTAATGAAATGCCCACTGTATTGGCGGAGAGGTTGTTTGCTTCAACCATTACTTCAGAGGAATCATATAGTGCTATGCCCTGCCCATTTCTTGTAACAACATTCTCCATGATTCTGCTTTTCTGCGAAGTCACAAAGATACCGATCTTATTTCTTGTTACATGATTACCAGTAATGTTACATGCATGTGCTGAAATCTTAATGCCTGCATATGAAGTGCCTGCTGCGCGTGAGCTGTTTTGTACAGTAAACCCACTAATGAAAACGTTATTGGCAGTTACCTCGATAACTGTTCGGTTCTCTCCACTTCCATCTACGATGGTGGTCTCTTCGCTTTCTCCAAGAAGAGTTAGAAACCTGTCTACAATTAGGTTCTCGCGGTATGTTCCTGAATGAACAAATATTGTATCTCCAGGCTGAGCTGAATTTATTGCTTCTTGAATTGACTGACTGGGGTAAACATGATATGTAGTTGATGCTATTACGGTTGTTACGAGTTGCGTAGTAAGTATCGATGATAACAAGAGTACAGACGCAAGTACTGTTAAAAGGATTTTCTTGTTCATCTCGACTCTTCTCTTTCATCAGACAGTTTCATAAAGTTGATTCCTATGATGTTTGGGTCAAAGATGCGCCTGCAGTTATTTCTTGGTCGGGCGGGCGGGATTTGAACCTGCGACACTCCGGTTTCTGCCAAATTGGCTGTACGCTTGATAGGCTGAGTGATACCCACCTTGCTGGTAGGCGTCTACAGCGTCTCCGTCTGCTAGGCTTGCTGGCAGACTCGGAAGCTCTACCAAGCTGAGCTACCGCCCGACCTAGGAGATAATGAAACTAATTTACATGATTTATGCGTTTCGTTTGAAGTGAGGCAGGAACTGTGTGTAATGCCTAGATCCTTCTTGTTGATATTTGAAACCGCACAGTGCCAAAACTAGCGCACAAGCAAGTTTTCGCCTTTACAAAATTCTATCGTAAAAATGAGCGAAACGAAAGAAGAAAAACGCGCGCGTTAAGAAGAAAGGATTGATTGTAATAATCAGCAATATAGTTTTCTTCGTCAAATCACCGTAGATCTTCCCAACACGCTTCATATTCGATATCCATCCTAGAATTTGCAGTCATAGTAACGTTCATGCCAATAAAATCGTCATTTTCATAGTTGAACGGGCCTTCGTTGTATTGGTTGACGTTAACGCCCAAGCCAACAGAGGCTGCATCTTCCGTATTGTTGTTTTCAACCAGACCGTTTATGATCTGAGTACGATAAGGTCTCTCGATTTGCCACGCATAAGCTAAGGGAAGTGTCAGTGACAATAATACGACTGTCGTCATAATGCCTGCTAACATTTTCTTTATAACTATTCCTCCTTTATTGAGAGGGTATATAGGGTATATCCTGCGTAAGGATCTAGCACTCGAATGTACCAGTTGCCTGATTGGTTAATTGTGTGTGTGATTTGCTCTATGTTGTTAGGTTCTCTGGAAGAGGAGTTTGCAACTAGAGTTCCATCAGGATTGTACAAGTATAAATCTAGGTAAAGCCCTTGACTAGGTTCTTGAATGGAAAGCTGTATACTAACCGTCTGTCCAACATCAAACCACATCCTATACCAGTCTTCAGGATCATCAATAATATGGATAAATGCTGTGTGGCTTCCAAAGCCAATTGTTCTCGCAGTTTCAAAGCTGCCACCAGCATCAGCAATAACTCGCAGGAATATAGGCAACACCACCTTCCTGTAAGCCGTTCCGTTATAATACGTGATTTCAGAAGACACCGTTATCTGGTGCGACTCATTATTAGCAGTTTTTAACTTCCAGGTTAAAGAAGCTTTGAAGTGGGTATGTCTTGGCTGGTTCACTCCGTTCATGTATACAGAAGCTTCCACATGCTCCTCAGAAGCTCTGCAATGACTATAGTCCACAACAGAGAGATTGTCAAACCAACCCCTTTCCTCAAGTTCAAACCAATACACCTTAGACGGCTGTATATCATCATAGAAAGTCACGTTGACATTTTCTACAAAGCCAGCTTCGACGTTGGCATCCACGGAAACACCCATACCCAAAGTATCGCAGCTGCCATACTCCCAATCTTCCTCACAGTAATTATAAATATGAACAGTCAGGTTAGAAAATGCTTCCTCATTCTCGTAAATATTCTCAGTAACTTGATCAATACTCAACAGCTCCGACGGCCTTTCAATTTCCCACGCAACTGTTTCAGCAACCACTTCCTCAACCAACGGCTGATGCGAAAAAAACCCGTTCAAAGAAAGCACAACCAAGCTTACAGGAACAATCACTGCCAGAACAGATACCCCTAATACCCATTTCTGACGACCCCTCTGCAACTACATCTCCCCTCTTAATTTCAGTTTACTCATTTCCACACTTAAATTTAGAACAATAAAACAATATTATAGTAACACAACCAACATTAATAAGATTATTGGTTTTAACATGCATATCTATTCCATCTTCTTCATCGAATGTATCAAACTCTACGTGTAAAGGCGATCACCCCAGTGTCCCCCCTTTTATGGGATTCATATAAGAACAAGCTCGAAGTTGCGTAATGAGCAACGCATAAAAAAGGTGAAAACGGTTTCCACTCCAGAAGAACTACCGCTTAGAGGTTTGTTTTCGGTATGGAAAGTATAATATAGTTTGTTTTCTTTTAGTAGTTGTTTCTGGAGAGAGAACAGTCATGTCATCAATATTTGCGAGAAGAATGCAAGATTTAGGCACAGAAACCGCTTTTGAGATGCTTGCAAAAGCTAAAGCCTTAGAAAAACAAGGTCGCGAAATAGTTCACCTAGAAATTGGCGAGCCAGATTTTGACACTCCTAAAAATATCAGAGATGCAGCAACAAAAGCCATGAACGCCGGGTACACGCATTATGTTCCTGCCGCGGGGATCCCTGAGCTTAGGGAAGCCATAGCGGAATACATTTCAAAAACAAGGCGCATTCCTGTAAACCCTGAAGAAGTTGTTGTAACACCTGGCGCCAAGCCGATAATATTTTTCAGCATACTAGCTTGCGTCGAAGTAGGTGACGAGGTGATGTATCCAAACCCGGGGTTCCCGATCTATGAGTCTCTGATAAAGTTCATCGGCGCGAAACCAGTGCCCATGCCGCTGAAAGAAGAAAACGATTTTGCAATAGACACCGAAGACACTGTAGAAAAAATCTCCGATAAAACCAAAATGATTATTCTGAACTTTCCGGAAAACCCCACAGGTGGCGTATTGACAAAAGAAAACTTAGAAGCTATCGCTGACAAAGTTAAAGGCAGAGACGATTTAATCATAGTTTCAGATGAAATGTACAGCCAGATGATTTACGAAGGTGAGCACAGAAGCATTGCTTCGCTTCCCGGAATGAAAGAGAAAACAGTGATAATAGACGGGTTCTCGAAAACCTACGCTATGACAGGGTGGAGACTGGGTTACGGAGTTATGCGAAAAAACTTAGCTGAAAAAATCACGCAGCTCATGATAAACTCTAACTCTTGCACTTGTGCGTTTTCGCAGATGGCAGGTGTCGAAGCTTTACGTGGGCCACAAGACGAAGCAAAAAGGATGGTGGAAGAGTTCAAACAAAGACGCGAAGTCATAGTTTCTGGCTTAAACAAGATAGAGGGCATAGCTTGCAAGAGACCCCAAGCCACGTTCTATGTCTTTCCAAATGTGAAAAGCGTAAACATGGACAGCCAAAAACTACCGGATTTTCTGCTCAACAAAGCAGGCGTAGCTACATTGTCTGGCACTGCTTTTGGCGACTATGGCAAAGGCTACATGCGATTCTCATTTGCTAACTCTATTCCTAACATAGAAAAAGCCTTAACACGAATAAGGGAAGCGCTTCAAACTCTCTAAACTTTTTTTTCAATTCTCATTTAGTAACTAACAAATGCAAGCATGAATGACAAGATTTCTTCGTAATATTCCCTTTACATGCACCAAGAAAAGAAAAACCCGTTGCCAAAAAGAGTGGCGCAACGACCTTTTTAGAAAAGATGGCTAAAAGATGGTTAATGGTTTGTATTCGCCATAGATTTCCCGTAAAACGTTGCAGATTTCGCCCACTGTAGCATATTCTTTAACAGCGTCCAAAATGGGTAGCACAAGGTTTTCTGTTCCCTCTTCAGCCGCATGACGCAGTTTATCGAGAGTCTCCTCAACTTTTCTGTTGTTTCTCTCCTTTTTTACATGTTTCAACCGTTCAACTACCTTCTTTTCAACAGTGGGGTCAACTCGCAAAATTTTGATAGGCGCTCCTTCCTCGGCTTCAAACTCGTTTACACCCACAATTATGCGCTCTTCTCTCTCCACTTCTCTTTGGTATTTGTAGGCGCTTTCAATGATTTCACGCTGTATGTAACCCTTTTCTATGGCGTTCACTGCCCCTCCCTGTCGATCGATTTCCTCAATGTAGCCCATAGCGTCTTCCTCAATCTGATTTGTTAAAGCTTCAATGCAGTAGCTTCCGGCAGTGGGGTCAATCGTGTCTGCGACACCGCTTTCATAAGCGATAATTTGCTGTGTGCGCAATGCTATCGTCACAGCCTTTTGACTCGGCAATGCATAAGCTTCATCGAAGCTGTTTGTGTGCAAGCTTTGCGTCCCTCCAAGCACTGCAGCAAGGGCTTGAAGTGCAACGCGGACGATGTTGTTGTGGGGTTGTTGTGCAGTTAACGCTACTCCGCTAGTTTGTGTGTGGAAACGTAGTTGCCAAGACGAAGGCTTTTTAGCTTCAAACTTTTCTCGCATTATGCGGGCCCACAGTCGTCGGGCGGCTCGAAATTTGGCTATTTCTTCCAGAAAGTTGTCGTGGCAGGCAAAGAAGAAAGATAGTCTTCTAGCAAAGTTGTCTACGTTTAAGCCGCGGTCAATTGCTGCTTGCACGTAGGCGATGCCGTTAGCGAGGGTGAAGGCAACTTCCTGCACTGCTGTTGCGCCTGCTTCGCGGATGTGATAGCCGCTTATGCTTATTGTGTTCCAGCGGGGCATGTTTTTGCCACAGTATTCGAAGACGTCCGTAACAAGTTTCATGCTCGGTTGGGGCGGGTAGATGTACATACCGCGAGCTACATATTCTTTGAGAATGTCGTTTTGCACGGTGCCGCCCAGAATCGACTGGGTAATACCCTGTTTTTGGGCTATGGCGACGTACATTGCTAGAAG
The DNA here is from genome assembly GCA_029882535.1 of Candidatus Bathyarchaeota archaeon. Taxonomy (NCBI): domain Archaea; kingdom Thermoproteati; phylum Candidatus Bathyarchaeota; species Candidatus Bathyarchaeota archaeon. The sequence continues at coordinate 19,995 of JAOUKM010000002.1, read as the reverse complement.
CACCGTGGTAGGCGCGTTTATCGTCATGCTCGTAGTTACTTTGTCGAGGGGAATTCGATTAAACAGAAGTTCCATTTCTTTTAAGATGCCAACGCTTACCCCTACTTTTCCCACTTCACCTAACGCTAAAGGATGGTTGCAGTCGAGTCCAATCTGTGTAGGAAAGTCAAAAGCCACACTTAAGCCAGTCTGGCCCTGCTGAAGCAAGTATTTAAAACGCTGGTTTGTCTGCTCCGCTGTGCCAAAGCCTGCATATTGTCGCATAGTCCATAATCGGGCACGATACATTGTTGGGTAAACGCCGCGGGTGTAGGGGTATTCGCCTGGAAAGCCTAAATCTTGAATGTAGTCTAGATTTTTCACTTCGAGGGGAGTATAGATTCTTTCAATTGGAATGTCTGAGCTGGTTAGAAACTTACTCTTTTTTTCTTGAAGATGTATTAGGCTTTTCTCCACGGTCTCCTTTTTCCACTTCTCCTTTTCTTTTTCAAGAGAGCTCAAGTCTTGTGGGTTCGTCAACTTCGGTTTCACCACAGTCTAAATTTTGTTGTATTCTAGTGTTCTCTGAAAGAGTTAACATTATTGTTTCTTAGTGAATATTTGGGTGTCTTGTGAGTAGGCGCTAAATACTTTCTGCACACGCGTGTGCAAAATGTAAAAGTTATCTGTCTGAAAGGTCTATGCGTTTTCAGAGAGGCTTTGTCTTTGAAGGTTCTTTCTCGAAAAGTGGAGGAGCTGCTAAGCCACCTAAGCAGGCTGAAACCAAGATCATTCAGTGTGGTCGTGATGCCTGACTTCTTTTTAGACCGCTTCGTCTCGTGGAATGGCGACGTGAAACAGTTTTCCAGAAGCATATTTGAAGTTGTAAATCGCAAAGGCGGAAGCATAGACAACGTGGCGCATGTGGAGTTTAGAGGTGGCAACGCTGTTAACACGGCAGCAGCGTTAGCTGTTCTAGGCGTAAACGTCTTTCCCATAGTTTACACGAGTACGCTTGGGCTTAACTTACTCAAGCTACACCTTCAACCATTAAACGTTGACCTTTCACACGTGAAGATAGATGGCAACGCGTCCATTACCACCGCCTTAGAATTTACACATGGTGGAGAGAAGAGAAATGTAATGTTGCGTGACCTCGGCTCTTTAGAAATTTTCGGTCCAGACAACCTTACAGAAAAAGACTTTGCACTTTTAGAGAAGACTGACTATGTTTGCGTTTTCAACTGGGCTGGCACTCGAAGACATGGCACAGAACTTGCAAAAACAGTTTTTCACCATGCAAAAACAAAAGGTAAAGGCAAAACCTACTACGACACAGCCGACCCACTCCCAAATAAACCAGAAATTCCTAGTATGGTCAAAGAAGTCTTGCTTCGCTGCAACTTGATAGATGTTCTAAGTCTAAATGAAAATGAAGCCATCACTTACGCTAAACAAGTAGCTCCCAAACAAACGAGTAAACTCCAACAACAGCACAAATCAATGACAGTTGCTGCGAAAGAATGCACGAAAATTCTAGCCAGGAAGCTCACCAGCCGCATAGACCTCCACACCACAACTTACTCAGCAACCTTTACAAAAAATGATAACACCATAGTTCCTGTTTTCAAGGTCAAAGCTCTGCGGGCAACAGGCGCTGGCGACGCTTGGAATGCAGGTAACATATATGCAGACGCAAACGATTTCCCGGTTGACTTGAGACTCGCGTTTTCAAATGCTGTTGCAGCCTATTACCTTAGCAGCCCAACGGGTGAACACCCCCGACTCCATCAGCTTCGCAAGTTCCTTAAAAAAGCGCTGAGCAAGAGCTATCGGTGACAGTTCCACCACGCTGTGATAAAACGTGAAGAGCTACAAAGCTTTAGCCGTTACAACGCGGTACTGGAAGCCAAATGAAGATTATATTGCCAAGATGGTTACGGCTTTGAGAGGCAGAGTGCAAGAAGGTGATATTGTAGTAGTTTCTGAAAAGGCAATTTCAACGGCAACTGGAAATATCATAGATGAAGCTGCGGTGAAGCCAAGCTTAACAGCGCAGTTTCTAGCCAAATATTGGATGCGATATGTTTGGACATATGTCCTCGGACCACTGTGCCATTCTAAGAAGACAAAAATCTCTCACTTCAAAAATTACCCCACCCAAGAAGGCAGCGCCCATAAGCAAGTAGCCTTGCAATACTGCGGGTTTTTACAAGCATTAATGCCAGACTCTGAAGGCGGAATTGACGGCAGCAACCTTCCACACTCGTATGTTAGTTTGCCGCTGCACAACACTTATCGCATAGCGGAAACAGTCCGTGACGGAATAAAAGCAGAATTAGGCAAAAACGTGATTGTCACAATTGTGGATACGGATAAAACGTATTCTTGGAGAAACTTTCACTTCACAGCAAGACCAGACTCCATTGAGGGAATACGGTCTGTAAGCGGGTTTATCGCCTATATCATCGGGCGGGTCTTCAAACTAAAGAAAAGAGCCACTCCACTGGCAGTTGCAGGTGTAAAGATAAGTGTTGAAGAAGCTTTGGATGTTGCAGAGTTGGCTGATAATGCTAGAGGCTTTGGTGCTGGAAAAACGGTTTGGGACATGGCTAAAACCTTTAACGTCTCTTTAACGGGTGTTTCTTGGAAAATGCTGGAACAAACAGAACATAAGCCTATTGTTATCGTAAAGTCCATATACTGAGACAAAAAATACTTGAAGTACTGTTGACTCTTAAACTGGAGAAACTAAGATGAGCACAATAGTTAAGCAGATGGACACGTTTTTCAACCCGAAATCGGTTGCAGTAGTAGGCGCCTCCAAAAAAATCAACAAAGCTGGGCATGTTATTTTTAAGAATTTTGCAGAAAACAAACGAAGAGGCGTGTTCAAAGGAGAATTATACCCAGTCAACCCGCATGAAGACTACATTTTGGGATACAAAAGTTATCCTTCGCTATCTAAAATACTTGGAGAAATCGAGCTGGTGGTAATCGTTGTGCCGGCCGCCGCTGTTCTCAGAGTTATGAAAGATGCCGCCGCAAAAGGCGTCAAAGTAGCTGCGATAATTACCGCAGGATTCAGCGAAATTGGCAACACCGAACTTGAAAACGCTATAGTTTCTGTTGCAAAAGAAGCCAACATTCGAATTCTAGGACCTAACTGCCTCGGCGTTTACGATATAAGCACCGGAGTCGACATGCTGTTCCTGCCAGAAACAAAAGTGCTAATAACTGGAGACGAATTTGTCGCAACTCCACGCCCCATGGCGGGACATATTGCAATGATTACCCAAAGCGGAGCCTTCGGCGTCGCCGCCCTTGACTACCTAACTGGAAGGCAGATGGGAGTGAGCAAATTCGTAAGCTTCGGAAACAAATGTGACGTAGCTGAAGCCGAAATGCTTGAATATTTTCTACAAGACCCCAAAACATGGGTAATACTCCTCTACGCCGAAGCTATAGAAGCTGGGAGGGAATTCATGAAAGCTGCGGAAAAAGCTACAAAAAGAAAACCGATAGTTGCCTTCAAAAGCGGAAAAACTAAGGCTGGTGCCAGAGCCGCTGCCTCTCACACAGGAGCCATCGCAGGATCCGACAAGATTTATGATGCGGCTTTTGCCCAAGTCGGCGTCCTCCGCGTTAAAGACATGGAAGAGTTTTTCGACGTTGGCAAAGCCTTTGCTTTTCAACCACCAACAACTGGAAATAACATTGGAGTTCTCACCGATGCTGGTGGACCTAGTGTAATGGCTGTCGACGAATGCGTGTCTCTAGGCTTAACCGTTAAAAGGTTCTCTGATGAAGTTCTATCAAAGTTTGAGAACTTAAAACAAGTGGGAAAACTGCCCAAGTTTGCCACAAACCTAAATCCAGTGGACATCACGGGATCTGCAACTTCCGAAATGTTTGAACGTTCAGCAAAAATTCTGTTAGATGCACCAGAAGTCAACGGTTTAATTTTGCTAGGTTTGCATCATACTCCTGCTTTGCAGGAAGACTTTGTGGACCTAATAGCAAATCTGGTGAAGCACTGTACAAAACCTGTTGTCGTCTGTGACATTGGAGAAACCGAGATGGCGTTGTTCATACGCTCAAGGTTCGAAAAACTGGGAATCCCCGCTTACTCTTCACCTGAGGACGCTGCCCGAGCGATGGCTGCCTTGGTCTATTATGGCAAATATCTGAAGAAAAATAACTGTTTTGATGATTATTTGGAAATTTATGCGAAAAGACACGCGTTAAGCCTTGATGTCGACTTCTAAGAAGACAGTTATTTCAACTTCGTTGCTGTCTGTGAGTGATAATGCTTTGCGTAGACAAGTTGGTGCAATAATTTCCAGAACGTTGGATGGATAATCAGGTTTTTCAGGGATAACGATAGCTCCTTTGATTTTATTCATTATTAGTATATTGAAGCAGCGCGCTTGAAAGAAACCTTTTGCAGGGGTAATTTCGATGCCTTCAAAGTCTTGAAGAGTCTCTCTCAGAAGTTTTGCTTCTCTTTCTGGAAGGCGGATATTTAATGTACCGACATAAGGGTCAAAGCCTAGTTTTTTTCTAATCTGCTTTTTTGCCCAGGCAATTCCGATAAATCGGCTTCCAACCTTTTCACCGCTGAATACTACTCCTTTCACTTTGACAGAATTCATCTACCTACCTTCAATAAGAAAGACTACATTGTCAGTTTACGTGTATAGTTGCTTATTTTTGCTTTTTTAACCATTCGGCTGCTTTTTGGAACAGGGGGCTGGTTGACATATCGAGGACTGGGACGATTATTTTTTCTTTTGTTTCGATGAGGGGTTTGTAAGTTGGCATGGAAGTGTAGCTTAGGAAGGCCCAGTAAACTCTTCCTTTTTCTATGAGTTCTTTTGCGGCTGTTTCGGTGTTTGCGGATAAGGGGAAGTAGAGAAATGCCACGCCTTGAGCCCAGTATATGCCTGCTGTTTTTCCTCCTGCTATAACGCTTGTAAATCGTGCCAAATCGTCTGGGGTGGCAAATTTGGTGCATTGCATAACTATGATTTCTTTGAAGGGTTCGTATTTTATTGTGAGTTCGTTCATTCCATTGCTTTCTCCGTGTACTAAGTATTTACTGCGTTTTTGTTTTTATTCTCTTCGCATCGTTTTGGCTTACAGAAGAGTTTTGGCGACTTTTTTCCCAAGTTCTCTGCATTCTTTAAGGTTTTTTCGTTTAGTTTGTAGTTGGCTAGGATTGGAGGCGTGCTGAGTTGGTTTGTTCACTACAATTATGTGAGAAAACATCAATCTCTAAAGGGTAGAACACTAGCAGAAGCATGCGGAATAACTATAGAAGGAAAGAACGAGCTTTCCATAATGTTTAAATGTTTTATGTGTTAAGCCACTATCTCTCCGCTAAGCAAGGAGAATTAACAACAAATGACCCAAAAAAAAGTTACAGTGGAACAATTACTCGAAAAAGCCAAACGCCCCGCAAAACTAGCCCTAGCCTACCACTCCTTTTACCTAGGCAAAGCCCAAATCATGCCCAAATGCGCCATCCGCAGCCCAGCCGACTTCGCCATCTGGTACACCCCTGGTGTGGCAGCGAGTTGCCGCAAAATAAAAGAAAACCCAGACGAAGTCTGGACCCAAACCAACCGATCCAACTACGTAGCCGTAGTCTCCGATGGCACCCGCGTCCTCGGACTAGGCGACATAGGACCCGAAGCAGGCCTACCCGTTATGGAAGGCAAGGCATTGCTCTTCAAATACTTAGGCGGCGTCGACGCGTTTCCAATCTGCCTCAACACAAAAGACCCCGACGAAATCGTCCGTACCTGCGAACTCATCGAGCCCACATTCGGCGGCATTAACCTCGAAGACATCAGCAAGCCCAAATGCTTCTACGTGCTAGACAAAGCACGCGAAAAACTCAACATACCTGTCTGGCATGATGACCAACAGGGAACCGCAACGGTCATCCTAGCAGGCTTGCTAAACTCGCTAAAAATCGTAGGCAAAAAACCCTCTGAAGCCCTAATCACCCTCGTAGGCGTCGGTTCAGCCAACACTCGTACAGCTTATGTCCTCTTCCGCGCCGGATTTAAGCCTGGCAACATCACCCTCGTCGACAGCAAAGGCATCCTCCACGCAGGAAGACCAGACCTAGAAAAAATCAAAGAAACCAACCCGTGGAAATACGAACTAACCCAAAAAACCAACGCCGAAGGCAGAACGGGCGACACAGCAGCATCTCTCAAAGGCGCAGACGCCGTCGTAGCCGCCAGTAAGCCCGGTCCCGGCACAATCAAAAAGGAATGGATTAGCCAAATGGCCACAAACAGCATTGTTTTCGCCTGCGCCAACCCCATCCCAGAAATCTGGCCTTGGGAAGCAAAGGAAGCCGGCGCACGAATAATAGGCACGGGACGTAGCGACTTCCCGAACCAAATCAATAACAGCTTGGGCTTTCCGGCCATATTCCGCGGCGTTCTAGACGTTAAAGCCAAAACAGTCACAGACGACATGTGCGTAGCCGCAGCTAATGAGCTAGCCCGCTTTGCCGAAGAAAGAGGCATAAACGAAAACGACGTAGCTCCACACATGGAAGAATGGGAAGTCTATCCTCGTGAAGCAGTCGCCTGCGCGCTGCAAAGCATAAAAGAGGGTGTCGCCCGCATCAAACCATCTAGACAAGAGCTGTGGGAAAGAGCCGTCGCCGTAATCAAAAACGCCAGAGAATCGACTCACCTTCTCATGAAGCAGGGGCTAATCAAACCGCCACCCCCAGAAGAAGACATACTAACCACCGGTCCATAGTACCCCCTCTCTTTTTTTAATTTGGGCGGCTATGTTTAGAAATGGCTTAGAGAGAAGAGTTCAAAAGATACGGCGAGACCTTGCTTGTTAAAACAAGCTAGGTATCTAAATAGTAATTATTCAGCGTGCATTTTTCTTAGCATTGTGAGCGGTGTATTCATTTCGGTCTTTTTTTGGTGATATAGAAACCGCGTTTTTCTAATTGTTCGTGAAGATTCTTCGGGTCTGGGTACCACTGGCCCCATTTTCTGCATATGTGTTCCGTCCAGCTATAGTTGTCGTAGGTGAATGTTTCTTTACGGTTGCCTTTTAGCGGTATTTTTGCGTTGTTTTTACGGTAGTAGTCTTGGGCAAGATATCCGTTATCCATTGTCTTCATTGCTTTTAAAATTGCATCTTTGTTTAATTTGGGATATTTATCTTCAAATAGAGTGAATTTCAAGGGATATCGTGGTCGTGGTGGCGGGTTTTCTGCTGGATAGCCCATTACCAATTGTACTAGAGGGAACACTCTCTCAGGCAAGTCGTACTTTTCTGCAATTTTGTCGGCTCTAAATGGTGCACTTCCAAGGAAGCAGCTTCCGAGCCCCAGACTTCTTCCTGCAACGACCATATTCTCCGCCATCAAGGCTGCATCTTGAATTCCAAAAAGCATTAGTGTAAAATCGTTTGTGACTAACTTCCAATTCCTTTTCGCCATGATGAGTTCAAATTTATGCGAATCAACACATATCGTAAACAAGAGCGGTGCTTTCCAAGGGTTTTGCTCTTTGTTTCGCGACAGTAGTACGCTGTAATATTGAGAAGCAAAAGGTGCCTGTTGACCTGCTCTGACAATTGTCTCTATCACTTCATCAGGGGGCATTTCATCTGTGTATTTCCGGATTGACTTGTGATCAAGCATGGTTTGAATAACAGGATTGTTCTTCATGGCATTTTCTTCCTACTAAGCAATGTCGGATATATTCAAGATTCTCCCACGCATATATTTTTTGGAAAAGAGAATTACCGTTCATAAAAAACGAACATGCGCGTTGTGCGCAATCTTAGCGACAAACTATTTTTCTTTGACGGCTTTGCAGAAAATACTGGATTCGTCCACTTCAATGATAGAGGCATTCAATCCGAATTCATCGAACAACTCAACGATTTGGTCACTATTGACAGTAGTGGCTCTAAAACCGTTCTTACACACAATTGTTCCATCACAAGTCTTCTTCTCATCTATCTCTCCTATAAGACCAAACTGCGATTGTTTTCTAAACCATTTAAGACGAGCATCCCATATTTTCGGAGAATAACTGGAAAATAGAATCATTCCATTGTCTTTTGTCACCCTTATGGATTCTGTGATGAGATGTTTTTTGTTGACCCCAAACGCGGATATGCCATTTTGAATGCAAAACACAATGTCAAAAATACATGAACGAAATGACATCTGAGATGCATCCATCAGAAATACACTACAGTTTTGACAATCTTCCATGTATGACATTGCAAGTTCTAAGCTTTCTTTTGAAATGTCATTTCCAATAATCCGTGAAACAAACTGTGATACCGATTTCATAACTCTACCGTACCCACATCCAAGTTCGAGAACCAAATCTGTATCGTGAAAATTGGAAATGACGAACTGGATTTCCGCGTTAAGATATTGTTTGATCCTCGGAGTGGCTATTTCATAGCATTTTAGGAGTTTATTAGCTGAAAGCTTCTTTTTGTAATATGTACCTTTGTGCATAGAACCATTTAAGGAAAAATTCGAGATTTAAATTAGTTGGCTCTTATTTCAGCGCTTCTCGAAATATATGTGTGTGCGTGGTTTGCCCTTAATCTTTGTAAATTAACCTTCAGCGCTTAACAGAAAGATTAGTGTCATGTTGTCAGCGAAAGGCTTTAGAAAAACTTATATTACAAAGCTGTTTCTGTTGTTCCGCATAATAAATAGCAAAAGGTGTATGAAAAAATTGTCGCAACCAGAACTAGCGGGAACTCCCGTTTTAATTCTCCGTGAAGGCTCTTCAAGGTCAAGAGGAAGAGACGCTCAACACGCCAATATCATGGCGGCAAAAATCGTCGCAGAATCCGTAAAGTCTTCTCTCGGTCCAAAAGGCATGGACAAAATGCTCGTCGACAGTTTCGGTGACGTCACCATAACAAGCGACGGACGCACAGTCCTAGACGAAATGGACATACAGCATCCAGCAGCTAAGATGATGGTGGAAGTGGCTAAAACCCAAGACAATGAGGTCGGTGACGGAACGACAACAGCCGTAGTAGTCTCAGGTGAGCTCCTATCACAAGCCGAAATACTTGTCGACAAAAACGTTCATCCAACAGTCATCATAGACGGATACAAGAAAGCAGCCGAAAAAGCCCTAGAGACACTGGATAAAATCGCCATCAAAGTAAACTCCACAAACAAAAAGTTTCTCAAAAAAATAGCCATGACTTCCATGGCAAGCAAACTCGTTTCAGAAAACCGCGATTATCTCGCAGACTTAGCGGTAGAAGCCATTCTTTCAGTGGCACAGAAAGCAGGAACTGAGTATAAAGCTGACTTGGACGATGTGAAAATCCAGAAGAAGCCAGGTGAATCGATTAGGGGTACGAAGCTCATTAACGGCATCGTCGTCGACAAAGAGGTAGTTCATCCGGGAATGCCAAAACGAGTTGAAAACGCCAAAATAGCATTACTTGACACTGCCTTAGAGATTGAGAAAACCGAGTTTGACGCAAAAATTAACATTGAAAGCCCTGATCAGATGGAAGCTTTCCTTAAGCAAGAAGAAAATATGCTGAGAGCAATGGTGGAAAAAATCGTGAAGGTAGGCGCGAATGTGGTTGTCTGTCAAAAAGGTGTCGATGACTTAGCCCAACATTTCATTGCTAGAAAGAACATTCTAGCGGTGCGGCGGGTTAAGAAATCAGACATGGAAGGCTTGACAAAAGCTACTGGCGGAAAAATAGTCAGCAACTTGGACAGTATAACCAAAAAAGACCTTGGCTACGCTGCGGTTGTTGAAGAGCGCAAGATAGGTGACGACAAAATGACCTTCATTGAAGGCTGCAAACATCCTCACTCGGTTACACTGCTAATACGTGGCGGAACAGAACGAATCGTAGACGAGGCTGAGCGTTCGATGCACGACGCCCTCTGCGTCATAAGAGACGTGGTTGAAGAGCCAAGTATTGTGGCAGGCGGAGGAGCGCCGGAACTTGAAATAGGAAGAGTATTGAAAAACTACGCTGAAACCTTGCCTGGAAGAGAGCAACTAGCAGTAATGCGTTATGCAGAGGCGTTAGAAGCCGTGCCGACGACATTGGCTGAGAACGCGGGATTAGACCCGATAGACATCATATCCGAGTTAAGGGCGCGCCACGAGAAAGGGGAGATGTGGGCAGGGGTAGACGTTTTCAACGGCAAAGTAGCTGATATGAACAGAGCAGACGTGTATGAACCTCTTGCTGTGAAGAAGCAGATTATAAAATCTGCAACTGAAGCCGCGACAATGATCTTGAAGATCGACGACATTATCGCATCTGGTAAAGCGAAGATGCCTGCCGGACCTCCAGGTGGTATGGGCGGAATGGGCGGAATGCCTCCGGGCGCTGGAGCGTATTAGGGAGACGTCTTTGCACAATAAAATCAAAGTAGGTCCTCCTAAGTTAACCCGTTACGAAAAGGCTCGGATAGTGGGTGCTAGGGCGCTTCAAGTAGCTATGGGTGCACCTCTGCTAGTAGAGCCTTCAACTTTTTCTAACCCCATTGATATTGCGTTGAGCGAACTTGAAAGTGGCGTTCTTCCCATGACTATTCGTAGAGAGTTACCGGATGGAACGTTTCAAGACATACCGCTTAAATGGCTTCTTCAAAAAGAATAAGCCTGCTTCATTTTATTTTGCTAGTAATCTTTTTGCTTCTTTCAGTGTTTTGTTGATTTTTTTCCAGTGGGCTCCTTGCCAATAGATTTTTCCGCATTTTGGGCATTCCCAGAACTCTTCGTAGAAAATCTTTGTGGAGAGGGGGATCTTGTCGGCGATTTCGGTTTTTTTTGCGAGTTTTATTTTGGTGTTGCATTTGGGGCAGCGCGAGTTGTCGGGATTGAGTTCGAGTTTTAGGTTGAATCGTTTTGATAGGTTTGCGAGTCGTTCTGCTTCGTTTTTTCCTTCGACGAGAAAGGTTTCTGTGTTTTTGGTTGTTGCTTGTTGGTATAGTTCTACGTCTCTTGTTAGGAGGGTGCGTTTTTCGGTTTTTGCGATTTTTATGAGTAGTCTGTCGTCTATGTTATTGGCGTATTTTACGTTGTGGCCTAGCATGCGGAGCCAACGGGTTAGTTTTCCAAGCATGCCATCTGTAACGAACTTCAAAACATGTTCACTGTCTCTGGCTATCATTGTATCTCGATTCCTTCATAAAACATTTTTTAAATTTTTCTTCACGCTTTAGTAACGCCTAGACAACTCTTGAGTGAAAACCATTTGATATAGAACTGCTACAGTAGGCTTCCAAGTCGTTTATGTCCCACACTAAGATGCGCAGCTCTTTACGAAACGCTTTTCCACCAAACTGCCTTTTTAACTCATCCACAACTTCCTTGTTTACATCCTCTGGGACTTGCCACTGACTCGAATAGGCTCTTTGACTCATATGAGTAAGACGTCTATCCGCGCTTCTACTATAAGAAGCCACAAACACAGACTTAGCAGGCTTGACTAAGCTTTCTAGTTCCCATTCTCCTTTCCCAACCCTATGACTCTCACACCCACAGCCCTTAAGCAGACAATCATAGGTTTCCCAAACAAGATCCGCACCTACATAAGTCATTGAAACCATGACTCTCCGAGTTACCCTGCAAATCTCCTGAAGAGCCATCTTCCACTCGCTAATTAGATGAAGAAGATGTACAGAAAGCGCAACTTCGAAGGAGTTGTCTTTGAAGGGAAGGAAGCAAGCGTCGCCCTGAAGCAGGTTGTGTGCACCCTTTTTTACTGCTTTGCTAATCATTTTCTTAGCAATATCTGCCCCAACAACCTCAAATCCGTTGTCTTGCAAAGGCTTTGTGAATCTTCCAGTTCCAACGCCTATGTCCAAAATGGTTTCGTAGCAGGACAATTCGCTGATTAGCGTCTTAACTAGTTGGTTCATGATTTGCCTAGGCGGACCTCTCGTTTTGTCATAGATTTCTGCAGCAGAGTCAAATGATATTCTCATTTCAAAGCATCTAATAATGAAATCATAAGAGCCTTAAAAGCGTAAGAGGAGCCCGCGCGCCTGTCAAGTTTGCTCCAACGTTCTTTTAATCCAGCTTTCTAGCCCCATATTCCTAATTTCATTTAGCTCCTTAACACGTTTGGGAAATTTCTTCAACGTCTCACAAGGAAAATCATTACACTCATAACAGAGCTTAACACCTCTTTCAATACAACATTTACGTAAAGGGCAGTCTTCCCAACCTCCTCCGCCCCGGCAACCGCCAACGCAAGGAGAGATCTCGTTAGAAAGCCATTCTAAACCCTTAACAAAATTCTCAAAGTCAAAAGCCTTTGCGGTATCAGAAAAAAGTTTCAATTCGGCATGACTTTTAAAAATCTCCAGTAGATTTTCAACAGAATCTCTGATTCTTCCAGTGTAGTAATCACATAAACGACAATAAATACCACAATAAGCAACAAGTTCACTTTCTTTCTCATATTGGCTCATCCTCTGTGTCCCTCGAATTACCTGTTGTATTAGGTTTTAATAACATTTGTCAGGTGTACAAACAAACAAGTGTTTACTAAGGACAGTTAAAGCTATTTAAAACCATGTCCACCCTATGCGAAGAAAGACATCTATTGACTACAGAGGCTGAGAATTGAAACGAATAAAAATTCAAACGCTAACGTTAGAAGATTACGACGCCATAGTTGAGCTTTGGAAACGAGCAGGCTTACCATTTAAGCCAAAAGGCAGAGATAGCAAGCAGATGATGGAGAAGCAGATGAATGCTTTCCCAGAGTTTTTCATCGGCGCATTCCACGACGAAAAGCTTGTGGGAGTTGTGATTGGCAGTTACGAAGAGAGAATGAAGGGATGGATAAACCGTCTGGCAGTAGATCCTAAATATAGACGAAGAGGAATCGCCCAGCAGCTTATTAACACTATAGAGAAAGCCTTAGAAAAACGCGGCGTCGCAATTTTTTGTGCGCTGATTGAAGTCCCGAACGAAGAATCACTCGGTACGTTTCAAAAAATGGGATATAAAGCTCACAAGGGTATTCTCTATATTTCCAAACGGAAAAGCGAAGATATCTGAAAACATTTTATCTTAAAGCTCTGCTGCGCAAGATTCTGCCAACTCCAGCCTCAGCAACAACTTCTCCGTTGTCCATAACCAACCGTCCACCCACAAAAGTTTTCACAGGCATACCCCTCACCCGCCACCCATCAAAAGGAGAATACTTCGCCTTCGAATAAAATTTGCTCGCATCAATCTTACCTCGACGATGCAAATCAACAACTGTGATGTTGGCGTCGTAACTCTCTTCCAAGAAACCATGTCCATTAAGGTGAAAAATTTCCGCCGGCTTTTCCGCAGTCAACCTCACTAAATCGTGTATGGTAAGTTGCCCTTCATTCACCTTTGTTAAAAGCAACGGCAAAGACGTTTCAAGCCCGGGAATACCTGGTTTCACGTCCCAGACAGAATCCGCCGTTTTCTCGGTTATCAAGTGTGGCGCATGGTCGGACGCTACGATGTCAATTTGACCGTTTTTCACGGCGCTCCAAAGCGCCCCTACAATGTTTCTGTTTCTCACTGGAGGAGTGGTTAGCAACATTGTTCCTTGTCGCTTCAAGTCTTCAGCTGTCAACAAAATGTGGTGGGGCGTAGCTTCACAGCTAACTTTCAGCCCGTTTTTTCTTGCGTCATTAACGACGACGACTACTTTTTTAGAGCTTATGTGACAGAAATGAATTTGCACATCAGACTTGCGGGCGAGTCTGAGAATTCTTTCAACCGCTTTATCCTCCACTTCAGGCGTGTGAGCTTTAAGATACGCTTCTACACCCTCATGTCCAAACCTCTGTTCTGCTCCTGCAACAGCCTCTACCGCTTTTCTGTCTTCGGCGTGAACTGCCACAGGCACCCCAAGTTCACCAACTTTGCTGAAAGCGTCTAATAAGGCTTCGTCGTCATCAACGTCAAGCCCACCTATCTGCGCGGTGAGGTACAGTTTGAAAGCTATCGCCCCTTCTTTAACCACTCTACTAATCTCTTTTAGGCTTGGGGGAAATGCAGAAATGAAACCCACGTTTGCCACTATGCTGCGCTCAGCCACCCTAGCCCGTTCTCTAAGAGAGGCAGAATTCATAGTAACTGGCTCGTTGTTAGGCATATCAAGAACCGACGCGAAACCGCCTGCAGCAGCAGCTGCGGTTCCAGTGAAGAAGTCTTCCCCATACGCTTGCAGTTGACCACGGAGATGAACATGTACATCAATCAAGCCAGGAAGCGCCAAACATCTATCTAAGTTAATTTTGTCAGATGCAGAAGGTAAATTTGTTTCCTTTGCAACCTTAACTATCCTACCCTCGTCAACTGCAATTCCAGCATCTACAATTTCGCCTTTAACGTAGACCTTCGCGTTGTGGAGAACCATTTCAACTGTCAAAGTTTTCTTTCACCCGTCCTTCCCATTCTGTGGAATACTTTGCTTAACATTAATTAAATATAAACCACAAATCCTTCTTTTGGCTTGCGGTTCATTAATGAATCTTGTTGAATGCGTGGAAGAACGTCTGATTACATCAGCTCTCCCTTCACAAACGCGGTGGGTCGCGAGCCTTTTCTATTGTAGGTTGCTTTCTTATCGGTCTATTGCTTTCGGTTTGAACTTGTCGCATACTACATGTTTCTGAATCAACTAATCTCGTCGTTGTTGGCACCGAAACCGATCTTTAGAAATTTGGATAATCGGTGAAATGACGTAATTGCAAAGCTTGTTTTATTTTTCATCCATTTTTGGATGAACCAGATGATAACAATGGGGACATACTACTTGCCCTCTGTCGTGACTTGCCCTCCAATACTTCTTGCAGAAAGGACATTGAAACCTCATTGTCTTCCCAGGTAGAGAGAACTGTTGTCGACTAAATGCAAATACTGCAGCTCCTGAAATCAGTGTCGCCACTGCTAAGATTATGAGATACATTAGCTTGAATTCGACTCCGGGAATCGGACTAAACTGTTTTGTCCAGAGGAGCGACCAAAAAGCAGATACGGGGTTTGGATTAGAAGCTACTTCTGGCCAAGTTTCCCGCATCACTACGAATAGTGCAGTAACTCCTATGAAGCATAATGTTGCGCTAAGGGCGTAGCCCAGTTTATGCCGTCGAATTGTTCTCTTCAACTTGGTCCCCATATTATTATGGTTGGTTTGATGATGTCTTTGATTAGCATCCTTAAAGGTATTATGAATCGAAACAACAGTTTTGCGCGTGGTAAATTCCTATAGAAGTGACCAAGCGTCTGATTTCGGTTTTCTCTTCTTTTTCTTCTTTGTGCTTTTTTTTCTTCCAACTCGTTTTTTCTTTTGCCTTGTTTGGCGGTTTGTTTGTACACGCGTAGAAATCTTTTGTTTGTCTAAAACTACTCTGAAGGTTCCATGCTTTGGGCATTCAAAAAGTCCTATGTGCATTTGTAGTCTCGTGCCTTTTTTGTCTGGACGCCCAGCCATTTTCCACATCTTTTTCGGCTCAGTAATTTCTAATCCACATTTGGGGCATTTAGCAACGCCGTTTCCTCTTGTCGTAAAATACATTCGGCCCCTAACGATTTTCATCTCGACTTTTCTTTTTTTTACTAAATCATAAAGAAGTGTGATAAAGTCTGCTATGGCGAAAGTTGACATTTTAGTAATTTCAGGAGTGCTGAATTCGGTGTGGTAATGGATTCCTCCCATTATTTCTTGGGACGTGTAAGCCCGTTCCTTTCGTTCATTCAGAAATGAAATTATTTCTTCTTCTACTTTGCTGTGAAATTTTCCGTTTTTAAAATCTTTTTTGCTTATAGGCATAAAGCATTCCTCTTAGTATTTAGTCTATAGAAAATTTAGAGTTTTTGTGTGCACGTACTAACGATATAAAGGCTGGGTGGCTTTGATATTTCTAAGCGGCCGTTATTTTTTTATTTGCTAATGAGTTTGAAGAAGTCGCGTTCGGTAATTATGCCGACCAGCCACTTGCCGTCAACAACAAGTAATGCACCAATGTTCTTTTCATTCATAATTCTTGCTGCTTCGCCTAAATCTTCACTTGGAGCGATGGTGATTAGGTTTTTGGCGCCTATTTTCAAAGCGGGGGTTTGGAGAACTTGAAGGATAGTTCCGGAGCGCAAATGTTGAAACACTTCGCCAGACCCGAAGAATCTAACTATGTCCATAGTAGTTACTATGCCGGCAAGTTTGCTGTCAGACACAAGAGGTAGACGGCGAAAACTCTTTTCCACCATTGTTCTTCCAGCTTCGAAAATTGTAGTTTTAGTAGTTGCTGTGACCACGTTTTTCGTCATCAAATCTACAACTTTTACTCCGCTGATTTTTCCCTTGAAAATGCTTAATATGTCTCTTTCGGTAACAATCGCCCACACCCTGTTTGCGTTGTCTACTACGGGTAAGCCGCCTACTCCGTGTAGTTTCATAAGTCTAATCGCGTCGCCTATGGTAGCTGTGGTTCTTATTGATGGTGGGTTTGGCTGGATAATCGACTTAATTGGTTCATTTATTGCTTTGAAGAAAGACCCTTTGAATTTTTGTTGAATTATCTGAAATTTTTCGCCTCCACCTAGATAGCTGACCATATCGGTGCTCGTAACTATTCCTTGAAGTCTCTTCGTTCCTGGATCTACGATGGGTATGCGGCGGAATCCTGCCTTTGCCATAATATGAACAACATCGTAAACAGAAGTTGTAAGCGATGCCGTGACAACTGAGCTATTCGCTATTGTCATGATTTCTCCTTCACGGGGCTTAGAGGAGTGAGTCCTCAATTTTACTGGTCCCCCCTCTCGCAGTGTTCGCCTGAAGCTTTCACTTTTTCTACTACTTGGTGTCAAATCTAAAACCGAACCTCAAACAAGTGATTTTACTACATCTTCTCGATCAACTATGCCTACAAGCTCGCCTTTCTCGTCAACAACAGGCAGCTGTCCAACGTTCTTCTTAAGCAAGAGTTCAGCAGCCTCTCTCACCGTCGTCGTGGGTTTAAGAGAAAATACAGATGTTTTCATGACAGAGGAAACCTTTGAAGATTTTTTGAATCTGCCTTTCTTTGCCTCGAACGCGGGGAAGAATGAACCGCTGTCAAGCATGTCAGCTTGAGTGACGATGCCCATCAACCTTTTTTTCCTCACAATTGGGCAGCTGGAAAATTTGCGTTCCAGCATCCCACGCCAGACATTGTCAATTTCGTCTTCTGGCGAGCAAGTAACTATTTTCCTTGACATAATTTCAAAGACAGGTGCCGAAAGTTTTGGAGACTCTTTTTTCAAAAAGGCAGCGATAAAGTTTTCTAGTCCTAACATTCCCATGTAAGTTTTGTCTTGTGAAGTTTTAACCACGGCAATGTACCATTTGTCAAGGCGATTCATTTCTCTCAAAGCTTGCAGAGCGTCCATATCCATAGTGGCAACGAAGAGTGGTATGGTCATAATTCCTTTATTGTGTATAGGTGAGATGGAGGAGGTCACGGTCATGATGTTGCGGTGTGAAAGAGTGCCGACTAGGCGTTTTTTCTCGTCAATTATTGGTAGAACTCTCAAGTCTCGGTTACGGAGGGCCGCTCTTGCTTTTGTTGCAAGCTCGCCTGCATAGAGTGAGGGATAGCTGTGGTTCATTAGTTCCTTAACGAGCAAACAATCAGCCCTTCTAATACTCGCCTCCACTGTCGGTGAAGCAGTCCTCACAGAGAAATTCGCCTTCTACTTCCTTCAGTCTACTTGACCATTGTGCACAGCGGTCGCAGTATCCAGCCATCGGAGAGCTTTCCAGCGTTTCTTCCATGTTTCCGCTTTCAATGCGAGTTTTTTCTTGAATGGTTTCTATGAGTTCGGGTGTGATGGCTAAAACATCTTTGCTTGAAATAATACCTACGAGGTTGCCCTTGTAAACTACGCCGAGTCTCCGCACGTTTAGCCTGCTCATATACCTTGCTGCGTTACTGAGAGTTTCATCAGGGTTTATAGTGATCAAAGGCGACGTCATAACGTCTTTTGCAATAAGCTTGCTAGATAGTTTGTTCTTGGCTAGAACTCGTGTTACAAGATCTCTTTCAGTAATTATTCCCAAAGGTCTTCCTTCCTCGTCAGTTACAATTATGCAGCCTAACCGTTGCACATCCATAAACTGAGCTACTTTATCCACCGTCTCGTCTTCGTCAACTGTAACGACGGGGCTAGACATGACGTCTTTGACGAGCATTCGGGTTCTTAAACCGAATTCAGCCACTGCTATTCCCACACATACGAGAATAAATGGAAGATTTATTAAAATGTTGTTAAACCCTCACCATCTATTAAATTTCAATTTTGCGTGTGTAGGTTTAAATAACTTTACGTAGCAAAAATTCTGAATGGAAGTTGTCACATTGCAAGATATTTGCCGGTTCCTTCAAGTTAACCCGTAAAGAGGAATAAGCATTTCTCCTTCAATCTGTTCAACTTTTTTTTAAAAAATAGTGACGGTGGAAATCGTTTATTTTTTGAGAGCCCTCAACCGTTGTCCCCCTTAACGGTTATACCATATATTCTGGCAATGGAGGTTATTCTTTCTGGGGAAAACGGTATTTTGCTAATTGAAGAACCATATGGTTGGCATATTTGTCATCCGTGAAAAGCCTGATATTTTGTATGTCAGTAGCTTAGTTGTTGCCCCTGAATTCAGAAGACTTGGAATAGCCACATACATGTTAGACTATGCTCATAAATTGGCTAAGCAACTGGGCAAAGAATGGCTGGAACTTTCAGTTTTAAGGGTGAATATCCCTACGCTGCGTTTTACGGGAAGCTTGGCTTCGCTAAAACGAAAGAAAAAAGATGGTCTTTCATCTTAAGGAAAAAACATAAAACTAATGTCATCTTTTATTTCTATAATACCTTAGCGTGGTTCGTGGTTGTTCTTCTAGGGACTCCCCAAAAACGTTTTTTCCATAGGGCTTGGGAACGCATTCCTTAGCTCTTTATAAAGGTGTGGGGAATTGGCGCGCGCACACATTGAGAAGAGACTAGGAGAGTGTAAGTGAAGCGCTCGCAAAAAAGATTCTAGGGCTTCTTTTTCATCTCATGGTTTATCCACCAGATGATTCCTATAGCTATAGGAATCCCGAAGATGATTAAAATCCAGATAAATGCCCAAAGCAAGGAATACACGAGATAGTCAAATGTCCAAGTTGCAAAAGCAACATTCCAGTTTCCATCAGTGAAAACCTTGATGCAGAACGCAATTAAAACCAATAGCGATATTGATCCTCCCCCCTCGCTTGTCGCGCGCGAGCGAGTGCCAAAGAAATGATATTCTTTCTTTTCCTCATCAGGTAATTTTTTCCACCATAGCCAACCTGCTACTGCTGCTATAATTACCGGGATTCCGATGAAGAGAACTTCCCAGAGAATCAGACGTAATAAGAAAGTCACTAAATGTCCCATCGTCCATAGACGTAAAGTCGTAGGAACCAGACCAGTTGATTGAGCATCTCCTACAAACCATAAATAGACCAGAATTGCACCGATCGATGCCAAAATAGCTCCTACTACAAATAAAACAAGCATGTTCCAATGCTTTCTCAGGAATTTTTTCCAGATCTCGGAACCATTTTCTGACCCAGTTTCTGCCATCTTACATTTCCTCTTCCTTTCAAATCTAAAACAATAATGTCATGGAGCCAGATTCCGCAGTTATTATTTCATCTTGCTCTAAATTGACGACCAGCATTGAATAAGACGGTTTATACTTTATTTCGTATTCCATTTTGAACTCCTCTATACGATTCAGATATAGTGATTTTAAGCCTTTTGGCATGCATGAAGTGGAAGCGCGCGCGTTTGGGTGATTTAGAGTAAATTTTATGAAGGCGTCATTGGAGGTGGCTGAGTGGGTTCTGCCCTAATCTGGAAGAATGCCACTGTCAGAAGTATCAAAGCAACCCAGATAAGCAAGAAGCCTATAACAATTATTGTCAAGACGGAGCCG